>JANPIQ010000049.1:0-25013 GCA_031425075.1 Sphingomonadales bacterium | reverse complement strand
CCCGGATCGAGCGCGCCGCCCGGGGTGCACCAGAAGGGCGCACGGTCTTCGGCATCGAACCGGAACAGCAACACGCGCCCATCGGCCCTGCGCACGATCAGCCGCGCCGCAGGGCGAAGCGCGCGGTTCATTCGCCCGGGGCCCGCGCCTTGATTGCAAGCGCATGAACCCGCTGTCCGGGCAGGTCGCAAAGTGCTCGGTTGACCATCCTTTGGCGCGCGATGCGACTGGCGCCTGCAAAAGCGGTGCTTTCGATCTCGACGGTAAAATGGCTCTCGCCCGAACCATCATCGCCCATATGTCCGCTATGTTTGGCGCTGTCATTGATGACGGCGAGGTGGGTGGGGGCAAAAGCGGCGTTGAGCAGGCTTTCGATTTCGGTTGCGATGAGGCCTTGGGTCATGCCACCACCCTTCCCATATTGGCGCTTTGCCGCCAAGAAAGAAGTCATGAGCGAGCCCCAGTATCGCGAGAAATTCCACGGCCGGGTGCGCGGAAGCGCGCAACGGTGCCACGCGCCCGGGTGCGCAGAAGCGGGAGAATTTCGCGCGCCGCTCGATGCGTATGACGCGGCTTCAGGCGATCGTCCGCGCCAGTGGCAGTGGCTCTGCCTCGATCATGTCCGCGCGTTCAATCAGCGTTATAATTTTTTCAACGGTATGAGCCGCGACGAGATCGAAGAGGCGCAGATGCCGATGGCTGGCTGGGCGCGTGAAACGCGCGCGTTCACTCAAGGCGGGGCAGACAGGCCGCCAAGCTGGTCGGACTTTCACGATCCGCTCGACGCAATAGGCTCGCGGTTCCGCACCCGGATGCGCGAGGCAGCGCCCAAAGATCGCGCCGATGGCAAGCGGCTTTCGCCAGAGGATCGCCGCGCGCTTACTGCAATGGGGCTCGATCATGATGCCGACAGGCGGGCGCTGCGCACGCGCTATTCCGAACTGGTGCGGCGCTATCACCCTGATCGCAACGGCGGTGACCGGTCGTTCGAAGTCAAGTTGCAACAGGCGGTCGAGGCGTATCAGCATCTGCGTTCGGCACCGGCCTTCATGTGAAAGACCAGATCATGGCGCGCATTCCCTATTTCGATCCTGCCACTGCCACCGGGCGATCGGCGGAAATTTATGCCAAACTGCCGCCGCTCAACGTCTTCCGGATGCTGGGGCACAGCGGCGATTTGCTTCCTGCCTTTGTCACGATGGGCAATCAGTTGCTGATGCATGGCGAACTTGATCCTGTCCTCCGCGAAATCGCGATCGTCCGCACAGGATTATTGTGTAGGTCGGCGTATGAGGTGCAGCAGCATGATGCGATCTGCCGTCGGCTCGGCATGAGCGAGGCGGTGATTGCGGCGATCCGCGTCGGTGCCGATGACGCTGCGTTCGACGATCTTCAGCGGAACGTGATCCGTTTCACAGACGATGTCGTCAACAATGTTCGCGCAAGCGATGCAAGTTTCGAACCGCTCGCGAGGCAGCTGACGGTCAAGGCCTTATCCGAACTCACCATGGCCATCGGCTTTTACATGATGGTGAGCCGCTTTCTTGAAACCTTCGATGTCGACCTCGAAGCCGATCCCGACGCCAACGCGCTGCGGCTATAACCCCAGCATCTTGCGTTCGCGCCGGATCCAGTCGGCAAAACTCGGGCGCGCGTGGATCGCGGTAAGATAGGCGGTCAGCCTGGGATAGGCAGCGGCATCGATCGCGAACCCGGCATGTTCCAGATTCACAAACGGGCTGGCCACCGCGATATCGGCGAGCGTCAGTGTGTCTGCGACCAGGTGATGCGACGCCGGGATGATGCCTTCGAGATAGGCAAAGATCGGCACCAGTTCGTCCTCGCCCAGTTTTGCCGCTGCTTCATCGCCGGGTTTGCCGAGGAATTTGGGCGAAACGACGCGATTGAAGAAGATCTTGCCTGCTGCGGCGACAAGGATCGTGTCGGCAAATTCGTCGAACCAGATCGACCGCGCACGGTTGGCCGGATCGGCAGGCAGCAATGCCGGATCGGGATGCTTGGCCTCGATGTAGGTCACGATCGCGGTTGAATCGGAGATGGTGAATTCGCCATCGCGCAGCGCGGGCATTTTGCGAAACGGGCTTGCCGACAGGAAATCGGGGTTGGGATCGCCAAGGCCGATGGGCACAAGTTCCAAAGCCATCTGCTTTTCAGCCGCGAATGCCAGAACCTTGCGGACAAACGGCGATACAGGTGCACCATACAGGATCATCGCGATTCTCCCCGAGATAAGTTTCAAACAGCAACTTAAAGCGCGGCTGGAGTCGTGTCAATCAAGAACACCCAGCAGTCATCGGCCAAGCCCCCCCTTCTTCATGATGGGGTCGCTGGCACTGTGCATATCGTGGCGCTACCAGCGCCCCTCGGCCATTACCTGCTGCCTTGAGACTTCGCGCGCGCTGGTCGATTGCGGGCCCGCCCAGCCGGGTTCAATGACGCCGCCAGGTTCGTAGGTTGCGATCATTACGCCGCTGCTGGTCAGATCGTGGTCGATCAGCCGCAGCGCCTGTGCCGGGGTGCCGTCGCCAAACAGTCGTTTGCCGCTGCCGAGGATGACCGGGAACGTCATTATCGTCAGCTGGTCGATCAGTCCCGCTGCGAGCAACGCGGGATACAGCGTGCTGCTGCCCTGGATCAGCAGATCGGGGCCATCGCCCGTCTTGAGCGCGGCCAGATCGGCAATGCTGTGCAACTGATGGCTGTTCGCCCAGCCAAGATCGGGTTCCCCGCGGCTCAGCACATATTTGCAGACACGCGTGAAAGCTTCGCCCATCGCCACCGCCTCGGCCTCCCCATCGCCTTTGCCACTGGCCTCGAAGGTCTCACCCATGTCGGTCGTCTCGCGCCCGACATAGGGCCAATAGGCGGCGAAAATATCATAGGTTCGCCGCCCGAGCAGTAGATCATAATCGCGGTCGAACAGCGCGTCGATCGCCCTTCCCACGTCGCCATCGAAAAACTGCGGCAGCCATCCGCCATGCGCAAAGCCATGCGTCGGGTCCTCGTCCGGCCCGCCTGGCGCCTGGATGACCCCATCGAGCGACACAAAGACCCCGCCTATAATCCGCCGCATCAGCCGCCTCCCCGCACGGCGGCCGCGATCGTGGCAACGTCGATCCTGGTCATCCCGATCATTGCCTCGAACGCGCGCGCCGCCGCAGACGTATCTGCCCCGCCGATTGCATCGAGCAACACGCGCGGTGTGATCTGCCAGCTATGGCCCCAGCGGTCCTTGCACCAGCCGCATGCGCTTTCTGCACCGCCATTGTCGACGATCGCGTTCCAGTACCGATCGGTTTCGGCCTGATCGTCGGTGATCACCATGAAGCTGACGGCTTCGTTGGGCGTGAAGCGGTCGCCGCCGTTCAAGCCCACGAATGCGCGCCCGCAAACGGTAAATTCGACCATCAATTCCTCGCCCACGTTGCTGGCAGAACCATGAGCAGGAACTGTTGCCACCCTGCCGACATGGCTGTCGGGAAAGATTCTGGCATAGAATGCGGCAGCCTTTCCCGCTTCGCCATGATCGAACCAGAGACAGGTAATCACCTTGTCGGTTTTACGTGGCTCATTCGGGTTCACAGCTCGACCACGGGCACGAACCCGCCAAAGATCATCCGCTTGCCATCGAACGGCATCGGGTTGGTGTGGGGATCCATCCGCGCATCGGTAAAATCGGGTGACATCATCTTTGCCATTGCGGCATCGCGCGTCGGTTTGTCGGGCCATTCGATCCAGCTGAACAGCACCGCTTCGCCGGGTTCGGCTTTGACCGCCATGCGAAAATCGGTGGTTTTGCCTTCAGGCACGTCATCGCCCCAGCATTCGACGATGCGCGTCGCGCCCATTTCGATGAACATGGCGTCTGCATTCCGTGCATGATCGATGAAGGCCTGCTTCTTCTCCTCGGCGCAAGCAATCACGAAACCGTCGATATAGCTCATTGCTCGTCTCCTGCGATCGGGCATCCGATTGCCCAGCGATAGCCGAACGGATCGGCAACCTGTCCGTATCGATCCCCCCAGAACATGTCGGCAAGCGGCATGGTGATGCTTGCTCCGGCTGTTACCGCGCGTTCGAACCACGCATCGGCATTGTCGACCTGAAGGTGCAAGGTTACCCCGGCAGGCGGGCCTTCTGCGATTCCTGTGTGTTCGGCGCGATATTCGGGAAAATCGTCGTTGAGCATCAGCGATCCCCCGTTGATCGTAAGATGCGCGTGCATCAGCCGCGTCCCGTCTTCTGCTGCCATCCGCGCCTGCTCGGTCGCGCCGAATGCCGATGTGTAGAATGCGATCGCCTCGCTCGCCGTACCCCCTTGTGATATTGTCAGATGCGGGGTCAGTCCAGCGGTTGGCCCCTGTTCGGCGTGGTTTGCCAAGATCGTCTCCTCTCGAGTCGTTATCGGCAAATGCTAACAGAGCGCTTGACGCAGCCGCAATCGCTTCGCAGTGCGTTTTGCGACACTATCCAAGGCAGACGCGATGACAGACATTCCCAACACGCAGCCCGATGCGCGCGGCACGACGATACTCGACGCGCCCGACAAAACGGTCAGCGTGCGCGATCTGTTCGGCATCGATATCGACATGCAGGTGCCTGCCTTCAGCGAAGCCGATGAGCGCGTTCCCGATTTCGACGCAAACTATGTCTTCGATCCCGATACCACGCTCGCGATCCTCGCGGGCTTTGCGCACAACCGCCGGGTGATGGTGCAGGGGTTTCACGGCACGGGAAAATCGACGCACATCGAACAGGTGGCGGCACGGCTCAACTGGCCGTGCATCCGGATCAACCTCGACGCGCATATCAGCCGGATCGATTTGATCGGGCGTGATGCGATCGTGCTGCGCGATGGGCAGCAGGTGACCGAGTTTCGCGAAGGGCTGCTCCCCTGGGCGCTGCAGACACCGACCGCGCTGGTCTTCGATGAATATGATGCCGGGCGCCCTGACGTGATGTTCGTGATCCAGCGCGTGCTCGAGGCTGAAGGCAAGCTGACCCTGCTCGATCAGAACCGCGTGATCCGCCCATCGCCATGGTTCCGGCTGTTTGCCACCGCCAACACGGTGGGCCTCGGCGATACCAGCGGGCTGTATCACGGAACGCAGCAGATCAATCAGGGGCAGATGGACCGCTGGAACATCGTGATCGGTCTGAATTACCTCCCGGCGGCTGTCGAAAGCGAGATCGTTCTGGCCAAGGCCACAGGCGCCGATGCGGCCGTCGTGCGCAATATGGTAAAGGTGGCCGATCTGACGCGGCAGGGCTTCGTCAATGGCGATATATCGACCGTGATGAGCCCGCGCACCGTGATCACCTGGGCACAGAATACCGCAATCTTTACCGATGTCGGCTTTGCATTCCGCTTGTCGTTCCTCAACAAGTGCGATGATGCCGAACGTGCACTGGTCGCCGAATATTATCAGCGCGTCTTCGGCAAGGACTTGCCCGATAGCGTAGTTGGAAAGGCCTGATCCGGCCTGTGCGAGAATCCCGATTCGATACGGAAATGTCGCATAATAACAAAAAAGGTTCCGGGCGATTGGCCCGGAACCTCCTTGTTCAATCAGTCAGGAAACGACTGAGGTCGACTATGGACGACCCCAGTGACCTTCCCACCAATCCCAAAATCCGCGGACTGGCTGGTTGCCCTGTGTTTTCTTGGACATAACAATACCCTCTGGCCATGGGCAGCGCGGGGAACGATTCCCCTGCCCATAAACAGAGTTAACGGAAATTTAACGATTCTTCAACGCACATGACTCAAGCCTTGCGGCGCAGGCGGGCTGGCAGGATCGCCTCGACCAGCATGTCGGGCGTCATGGGCTTCCCGATCAGATAGCCCTGCCCCAGATCGCAGCCCGACATGGCGAGAATATCGAACTCGTTCTGCTTCTCGATCCCTTCGGCCACAACGGTGCAGCCCATCGAATGCGCCATCGCAATGGTCGAGGCGACCAGCACCATCTCGCTGGCGCCGGGGCGCAGGTTCGAGATGAAGCGCCGGTCTATCTTGATCTCGGTTGCCGGGATGACGCGGAAATAGTCGAGCGAGGCAAAGCCGGTGCCATAATCGTCGATCGAAAGCTTGATTCCCATCCGGCTGAGCGCGTGAAGCTGGTCGAGCGCTGCGGTCATATCCGAAATGCGACCGGTTTCGGTAAGCTCTAGCACCAGCTTGCCGGCAGGGAAATCATGCCGCCCCAATATGTCGCGAACGCAGCTGAGCAATCGTGGCGATCGCAATACAACTGCCGAAAGATTGACCGAGATCGTGAACTCGACGCCGCGCCGGTTGATGCCCGCCGCCGCCGCGATCGCGCGATCGAGCACGAACCAGGTCAGCTTGTCGATCCGGTTGTTCCGCTCGGCCGCAAGAATAAATTCTTCCGGATTGATCGGGCCCCTGTCAGGATGATCCCAGCGGACCAGCGCTTCGGCGCCGATCACGCATTTTTTGGTGAAATCATATTGCGGCTGAAACGCCACCCAGACTTCGCCATTGTCGATGCCATCGTCGAGCCGCCCGAGCAGCGACAATTCCCAATCGGCGTTATCGCGCCGCTCGGGCACATAATGTTTCCACAACAACAAGCTTTCAGCGGCTTCGGCAGCGCTCAAGATCGCGCTGCCGATGCGGCTCGATACCGGCGACCCGTAATCTGAATCGGCGCCGAAGCTGATCAGCACATCGACCCGGCGGGCGCCAATCGCGACCGGCGCGATCAGGATCGACTTTAGTCCTTCGAAATGGCCTTCAAGCTCTTTGTCCTGCGCAGCGGGCATGAACCACGCCAGGATATCTTCGCTGTGATGGATGTCGCCTGCGATCCCGACCGCGCGCAGCCTCCGACAGACCTCGGCAATCAATTCCTTTTCGACGCTATTGCGGAAGCTTGCGTCGATATCGGCATAATTTCCGATTCGAAGGCAGACCAGTGTCGCAGCGCTCGTCGTTTGGCGGTCGCGCAGAAGGTTGACGTGTGGCAGTCCGGAGGAACGGTTGGTTGCGCTTGTTCGTTCCATGTTTCGGACGGCCCGCAGGCGGAAGGTGGCTATCACCAGCATCAAAAGCGCTGGAACGATTTCAACCGTCCAAAGCCATGCGTCAGCGACGAGAGGAAGCGCAATCAGGATCGCAAATACGACAACGGCAACACCGAAGAACTGACTGTCAGAACAGCGCGATGCCATATAGAGAGCGGCAATGAGGCTGACGAAAAATGCCGGAAGCCATCCGAGATTTACAGGGTCGCCGCTTTTGAGCGTATGTGCGCCCGCTACGTGAAAATAAACCCCCGGCCACCATCCATGAGCTGCGACATGATGAATGTCGTTTCCTGAGCTTGTGGTGAAACCAAACACCAAAGTCTTGCCCTGCAATCTTTGGATTTTGTTCGTATCGACCAGGTCGATCATCGAGATTGTAGGAATTGTACGCAGGTCGAACGAAAAATCGGGTCGGTATGAGGAGCCGTCCAATCGGTTCACTCCGGCAATTTTGGCCGACATCGCCGGGACCCGAGTTTTTGGGCCAGCGTCGCTATAGGGGACTGTTGCGGAAATCTGAAAAGGCGAAGATTTCGAGCTGAGCGATACCAAGCCGACCGATGCTCTTAATGCGGGATTCGGCAGAAAAAGTTCAGACGATCCGGATTGGTCCTTTGCGCGTAACATTCCGGCAAAGACTTTGCCTCTGTTCCGATCGAAGGCCGCAGCCAGCAGCGCATCGTCGACAGCTCCGCCCTCTGCCGAAAATGCCGTATCGAAGTAAATGTCTTTTGCGCCGGCTGCAAAAGCATTATCGATCGCCTTCGCAAAAAATCGCCGCGGAAATTCAATCCCGCCAAGCTGCTTGATCGTCTTGTCGTCGATCGCCACCACGGCGATGTCTTGCGGTGCGGGCTGGCTGCGGATCGTGTCGCGGCCTGCCTGAATCAGATCCTCAAGCGGTCGCCCAAAATCGATCGCGCCGCAGATAAGGGCAATCACGAACGCCCAGAGCAAGATGCCGATCCGCTTGCGGCGGCTGGTTCGGGGATCGATCGCAGCTTTGTCGTTGGCGCTGCGGTTGGGCTTTGCAGACGCAGGATACACCTCGGTTATGCGCCGATCTGCGCCGTTCTCCCGCAATTTTGCCCAGACGCCTGTCAGCATCAAATGGTGCGCCCATCCTGTTTTGGGAATTGTCGAACGTTTCCCGTGTCTTCGCAGTAACGCCAAACTCCCGAAGAAATGGTTAGCGGGCGCGCAACCTATCAAAGCGGCAGGCTTTCGAAATGCACAGGCGTTCGCTAAGCGCACGTCCATGGCCGAACCGACACCCCTCGAACGTTTCAAATCCGTGCTGACAGGCACCGCCCGCGCCGTTGCGCGCGAGCCCGAGGTCGAACTGGCATTTACCGCCGACGTGCCATCGCAATCGGGCAAAAACCTCCGCGTGCCGATGCCCGGACGATCGCTGCCACCCGAACAGGTGGCTGAAGCGCGCGGTTTTGCCGATGCCATGGCGCTCCGGCTGCGGCATCATTCGGATGCGGTCCATGCGCGTCAGCGTCCATTGGAGGCGATTGCAGGCGCGGTGTTCGATGCGGTCGAATCGGCGCGGGTCGAGGCGCTGGGATCGCGATCGATGGCGGGTGTGCGCGCCAATCTTGCCGCATCGCTCGATATGCGGATGCGGTCCGATCCGATTGCGCGCGCGCAAGGCGTCGATGAGGTGCCACTGGCAACCGCCATCGGGCTGCTGGTGCGGGAGCGGCTGACCGGCGATGCGCCGCCGCAATCGGCCCTCGCAGGGCTTGAACTTGTCCGCGAGTGGATCGAAGATAAGGGCGGTGCCGATCTCGATGCGCTGGGGTTGGCGCTCGACGATCAGGCGGCGTTTGCCGCGCTTGCGCACAAGCTTCTCGCCGATCTTGAACTGACCGCGCGGCCCGATGAATTCGATCCCAACGAATCGTCGGACGATGCCGACGATGAAGACCCGGCCGATGGCGAACAGGATCAGGACCAGCCCGATGAGGGTGAGGGCGATGCGCAAATGGATGCGCGCGCCGAACAGGCCGAAGGCGATGCCGAAGACGGCGAGAACGAGGAGATTGAGGCCGAATCGGAAACAGACGGCGATGGCGATCCCGGCGAGGATGGCGATGAGGGGATGATGCCCGTCCGCCCCAACCGGCCATTGTCCGATCTGCCGCCGTCGTTCGATTACAAAGCGTTTACGACCGCCCATGATGAAATCATTGCCGCATCCGATTTGTGCGATGAGGATGAGCTGATCCGGTTGCGCGCCTATCTCGATCAGCAGCTGACGCACTTGCAGGGCGCTGTGACCAAGCTTGCCAACCGGCTTCAGCGCCGTTTGATGGCGCAGCAGAACCGCAGCTGGGATTTCGATCAGGAAGAAGGGCTGCTCGATGCCGCCCGACTGGCGCGGATCGTCGTCTCGCCGGGCAGTTCGCTCAGCTACAAGGTCGAACGCGACACAGAGTTTCGCGATACGATGGTCACGCTGCTGATCGACAATTCAGGATCGATGCGCGGGCGGCCGATCTCGATTGCCGCGATCAGCGCCGATATCCTTGCGCGCACGCTCGAACGCTGCGGGGTGAAAACCGAAATTCTGGGGTTCACCACGCGGGCGTGGAAGGGCGGGCAGGCGCGCGAGGCGTGGCTGGCGGCCGGGCGGACGGCGTCTCCAGGGCGGCTCAACGATCTGCGCCACATCGTCTACAAGGCCGCCGACGAGCCGTGGCGGCGCGCCAAAAAATCGCTCGGGCTGATGATGCGCGAAGGGCTGCTCAAGGAAAATATCGACGGTGAAGCGCTATTATGGGCGCACAGCCGGATGATGGCGCGGCGCGAGGAACGCAAGATCCTGATGGTGATTTCAGATGGCGCGCCGGTCGATGATTCGACATTATCGGTCAATAATGGCGCGTATCTCGAACGCCATTTGCGGCAGGTGATCGGCTGGATCGAGGCGCGGTCGCCGGTCGAGCTGTGCGCGATCGGGATCGGGCACGATGTCACGCGATATTATACCCGTGCGGTCACGATCATGGATGCCGAACAGCTTGGCGGCACGATGATCGATCAGCTCGCCGGGCTGTTCGATACCGATGCCTGAGGCGCGGAAGCGCATTCTCGACTTTTCCTCGCGCCCTTTGCGGTCATTAGCGGTCCTTGCGTGAAACGACCCCAGTGCCAGCCGCCCCCACGGCGGGGGATTCACGCTTGAGCATGACGAGTTGAGAGTGGCCCGTCATTGCGAAGACCAAAGCGACGCGGCAATCCAGAGTCAGCGGCACACAGTCTGAATTGCCGCGCTTTGCTCGCAGTGACCGATCGCTATTTGGCGAAACGTTTTGCTTCCTGCGATTGGCCGCGCGGGAGGATCAGCACCTCGTTGCCGCTGGCGATCACGATCATATCGTGAAGTCCCGCCGCTGAAATGCGGATGCCGTCGGTTTCGATCAGGCAATTGGCCGAATCTTCGAGCCGCACCGGGCCGCGCACCGCGTTGCCGTCAGGATCGGTCTGCGCCAGCGCATGGAGTGCATCCCAGCTGCCAACATCGGACCAGCCCATGCTGACAGGTACCATGGCCACCGCTTTCGATTTTTCCATGACGGCATAATCGATCGACAGCGATGGCGATAAGGCAAAGGGTTCATCTTCGGGATGGACGTGGGTGCCTTCCTGCCGCGCTCTGGACATTGCGGTGACGCAGGCACCAAGCATTTCGGGCGCATATTGTGCCAGGGCGTCGAGATAGGTTTGGCCGCGCATCAGGAAAATGCCGCCATTCCAGCAATGCCCGCCTTCTGCAATCATTGCGTCTGCGCCCGCAGCGTCGGGTTTTTCGATGAAGCGGTCGACCGCAACCACACCCTCGGCGAGCGTTTTCCCGCTGCGGATATAGCCAAAGCCCGTTTCGGGCGCGTCGGGAGTGATGCCAAACGTCACGAGCCAATTGTCCTGCGCAAAGGGCAATCCGCGCGCCACAGCAGCAACAAACGCTTCCCTGTCGGCAATAACATGGTCGCTGGGCATCACCAGAAGCACCGATTGGGGCGCGGCCAGCGCGGCGAGCGCGATTGCAGGGGCGCTGTTGCGCGCCAGCGGCTCGAGGATGACTGCGGCAGGCACCACATCGATCGCTGCAAGCTGTTGATCGATCAGCGCCGCGTGGCGCGCGTTGGCGACGATGATCGGCGGTGCGAACCGCACAGGGTCGCAGGTGCGGACAGCGGTCAGCTGGAACATGGTCTGGCTGCCGGTCAGCGGCAGAAACTGCTTTGGCGTTTCGGGTGTCGACATCGGCCAAAGCCGCGTTCCCGATCCACCCGAGAGGATCACAGGAACGATCAGGGTCTGGGTGTTGCTCATCGCTGTCCGCCTAGCCTGTCCACAAGACAGTTTCGAGGGTTTAGCCAAATATTTGTAAGTTTAAGCGACACTGGCACTGTGTGTCGGAAAATCTTACGCTCGCAGTGCTGACAAGGGGTTGAAATCGCAGGTGTTTAGGCTGTTCAAGCACTATATTCCGCATTCGGTGCTGCTGCTCGCGCTGATCGATGCGGTATTGCTTGTGGCATCGGCCGAGGTGGCGTGGGTGGTGCGCGCACGCCAGATCGACATGTTCGTCGATCCGATGACAGATCGGATCGCTCCGCTGTTCAGCTTCATGCTGGCCTTGCAGACCGCGATGATCGCAGTGGGCGTCTATGCCATCGATTCGCTTTTGTCGTTGCGTTTTGCAGCGGCGCGGTTGCTCGTGGCAATTTCGCTCGGGGTCATATTTCTGGCAGTCATGTCATTTGCATTGCCGGGCGTCACGCTGTGGCGATCGAATTCGCTCTATGCGATGGGCTTTGCCTTTGTCGCGCTGATCACGGTCCGCGCCCTCCTGGGCACGATGCTTGGGGGCGAAGGGTTCAAGCGACGCGTGCTTGTCCTTGGCGCAGGTCCGCGCGCGTTGCGGATCCGCAACCTTGCCAATGAACCGGGGGCGGGGTTCATCGTTGTCGGCCATGTGGCGATGAACGATTGCGAATCGGTTATCCCCACCGCGATCAACCGCGTCCATATCGACAATCTGCCCGAACATGCGACGCTGCTCAACGCCAGCGAAGTGGTGCTGGCTCTCGAAGAACGGCGCAATGCGTTGCCGCTCGACGATCTGATCAGGGTGCGGACGACAGGCGTGCACGTCAACGAGATCAGTTCGTTTCTCGAACGCGAAACGGGTCGGGTCGATCTTGATTCGGTCAACCCATCATGGCTGATCTTTTCCGATGGGTTTTCGAGCGGTCGGCGGATTTCGGGCATTGCCAAACGCGCATTCGACATCCTGACCAGCCTGACGCTGCTGGTTTTCACCGCGCCGCTGATTGTTTTTACAGCAATTGCGATCAGGATCGAAAGCCATGGCAGCGCATTTTACCGGCAGCAACGTGTGGGGCGGTTTGGTGAGCCGTTCGAACTCCTCAAACTGCGCTCGATGCGTTCCGATGCGGAAAGCCAGGGCGCGGTGTGGGCGCAGGAGAATGATCCCCGCGTGACCCAGATAGGCCGATGGATCCGGATGCTGCGGATCGACGAATTGCCACAGGTGTGGAATGTGCTGAAGGGCGATATGAGCTTTGTCGGCCCGCGTCCCGAACGCCCGCACTTTGTTGCCGATCTCGAAACCAAGCTCAGTTATTATGCCGAACGCCATATGGTGAAGCCCGGGATCACCGGCTGGGCGCAGATCAATTACCCTTATGGTGCCAGTCTCGAAGATTCGCGGCACAAGCTTGAATATGATCTTTATTACGCGAAGAATTACACCCCGTTCCTTGATGTCCTGATCCTGTTGCAGACATTGCGCGTGGTGCTTTGGCCGGAGGGTGCCCGATGAGCTTTGTCACAATCGGGACGAACATGCACCTTGCCGCCGTGCTGGTTTTTGCGCTGATCGCCTTCTGGATCGTCGCGCGCGGGCGACAGGCGACGCATGCCTTGCCGCTTGCGGTGGCATGCGGGCTGACAGCGGTTTGGGCGTTGCTGGCCATGGCCACGCCGCAGGCGCTTGCCGCGCAGATTGCAGAGGCGGTGCGCAATGCCGGCTGGCTCGGCTTTCTTTATGCACTGTGGCGGCAGGGCAGCGGGGCCGCGCGGACAGGCGGCGTAGTGGCGCTCTACCTTGTCATGTTCGCGCTGACCGGCGTGTCGATTGGCGTTGCGTTGCTGATGCAATTGCCGTCGCGCTATGCCGCGTTGCACGATGCTGTGGCGATGACGCTCGATACGTTGCGGATTACCGGCGCGATCGGCGGGCTGGTGCTCGTTCACAATCTTTATCTGGCTGCGCAGGTCGAGGCACGAAGCGCGATCCGGCTGCCGATGGCAGGGCTTGCGGCGCTGTGGCTGTTCGATCTCAACCTCTACACGATGGCGTATCTCGGGCGCGGCTGGACCGATGAACTGTTCGCTCTGCGCGGGGCGGTGGCGCTGGCCTCCGCGCCTGCCTTTGCGCTTGCGGCGCGCCGGTCGCAAAACTGGTCGTTGCGGCTGTCGCGCACGATGACGTTTCAGTCGCTCGGGCTTGTGGCGTGCGGCCTTTACATCGTGGTCGTTCTCCTCATGACGTCTGCGCTCGATATGCTCGGCGGCGAAGCGGCACAGATGGCGCAGATCGTCATTGTCTTTGCCGCATCGCTTGCCGCCCTCGTGCTGCTGCCTTCGCCACGGTTTCGCGCCTGGTTCCGCGTCAAGATTGCCAAGCATCTGTTTCGCCACCGTTATGATTATCGCGCCGAATGGCTCCGGTTTACCGAAACACTCGGGCGGCCCGGTGAGGATGAAGCCCCGTTGGGGGCGCGCGTGGTAAAAGCGGTCGGCGATATCGTCGAGGCCCCCGGCGGGTTGCTGTTCGTTCCCGAAGCCGGCGGCACCATCGCGGTGCAGGCCGAATGGCATTCGCTGTGCGAAGCGGTGCCGGGCGTGCTGCTGATGAACGAGGCCACCCGAATGTGGTTTGCCGATCTTGGCCGTGTGATCGAGCTTGATCGTCTGCGCGATGGCAGCGATCGATCGGCCGAGCAGGATGCACGCCACATCCCGCAATGGATGGTGTCCGAACCACGCGCCTGGGTGCTGGTGCCGCTTGTCCATTTTGGAAAGCTCGCGGGGCTGGTGCTACTTGAGCGTCCGGCGATCGATCGCGCGCTCGACTGGGAGGATTTCGACCTGCTCAAGGTCGTCGGGCGGCAAGCGGCAAGCTATCTGGCCGAAGCACGCGGGCAGGAGGCGCTTTCGGATGTCGCGCGCTTCGACGAATTCAACCGGCGCTTTGCGTTCATCATGCACGACATCAAAAACCTTGTCAGCCAGCTGAGCCTGCTCACGCGCAATGCCGAGCGCCATGCCGATAACCCTGAATTTCGCAGCGACATGATCGCGACGCTCAAAAGCTCGACCGGGCGGATGAACGATCTGCTCGCGCGGCTGTCGCAGCACAACAAGGGAAAGGGCGAATTGCCCCGTGCGATTGCTGCGGGAATGGTGTGCGAGGGCGTGGCAGAGGCGCAGCGCGGCCAGCACCCTGTCGTGACGCAAGGCGATATGCGGCTGATCATCCGCGCAGACGGGCAGCGGCTCGAACAGGCGCTGTCGCACTTTGTCCAGAATGCGGTCGATACCAGCCCGCCGGCCGAACCCGTCACGATCCTGATTGCGCGCGATGACAATGAAGCGCGGATCACGGTGTCGGACAAAGGCGCAGGAATGCAGGCGGCCTTCATCCGCGAACAGCTGTTCAAACCGTTCGTATCGACCAAGCCCGGCGGGTTCGGAATCGGCGCGTTCGAAGCGCAGGCGCTTGTCCAGGCCATGGGCGGGCGCGTCGAAGTTGCCAGCCGCCCGGGCTATGGCACCTCGATGACGATCGTCCTGCCGCTGGCGCGCGAAAATGATTTGCCGCTTGCCAATGCATCGCTTGCCGCATGACCGAGACTGCAAAGCCCAAGCTCCTCATCGTCGAGGATGATGAAGGGCTGCTGCGGCAGCTGCGCTGGGCGTATGAGGATTATCAGGTGATTACCGCCACCACGCGCAGCGAAGCGATTGCGGCGTTGCGCGCCGAAGAACCGGTGGTCGTCACGCTCGATCTGGGGCTGCCGCCCGATCCCGATGGCACCAGCGAAGGCTTTGCGTGCCTCGCTGAAATTCTTGGTCTCAAGCCCGATTGCAAGGTGATCGTCGCGTCGGGGCATGGCGCGCGCGAAAGTGCGATGCGAGCAATCGCGGGCGGCGCGTATGATTTTTACGAAAAGCCCGTCGATATCGACGAACTCGGCATGATCGTGCGTCGCGCGTTCCATCTCCACGCGATCGAGACCGATAATCAACGGCTCGCAGATGCGGCAGGGCAGGGCGATGCAGTGCTCGGCGGGCTGATCACGGCTGCGCCTGAAATGGCCAAAGTCGCGCGCACGATCGAACGTGTCGCCAATGCCGACGTAACGGTAATGCTGCTTGGCGCCAGCGGCACGGGGAAGGAAGTGCTCGCGCGCGGGCTGCACCAGACATCGCGGCGCGCCAAGGGGCCCTTTGTGGCGATCAACTGCGCCGCGATCCCTGAAAATCTGCTCGAAGCCGAATTGTTCGGGCACGAAAAGGGCGCGTTTACAGGCGCTGTGAAGATGACGCAGGGGAAGATCGAACTGGCCGAAGGCGGAACGCTGTTCCTCGATGAAGTCGGCGATATTCCGCTGCCATTGCAGGTCAAGCTGCTGCGCTTCATCCAGGAACGCGTGATCGAACGAATCGGCGGGCGGGCGCAGATCGCGGTCGACACGCGGATCGTATGCGCGACGCACCAGAATCTTGATGCGATGACTGCAGACGGGCGATTCCGCGAGGATCTTTATTACCGGCTTGCCGAAATCGTCGTGAGAATCCCGTCGCTTGCCCAACGTCCGGGCGATCCGGCACTGCTCGCGCGGCATTTCCTCAACCGCTATGCCGCCACGATGAACCCGATGGTCAAAGGCCTTTCGCCCGACGCGATGGCGGCGATCGACCGGCACGAATGGCCGGGCAATGTCCGCGAGCTTGAAAACCGGATGAAGCGCGCGGTGATCATGGCCGATGCCAAGCTGGTCACCGCTGCCGATCTCGATCTGGTCGCGCGCGAGGATGGCGGCGGCGAAGACGATGCCATCAACCTGCGCAGCGTTCGCGACGAAGCCGACCGCAAGGCCATCCGCCGCGCGCTTGCCCGTGCCGAAGGCAATATCTCCAACGCCGCCAAACTTTTGGGCATCAGCCGCCCGACGCTCTACGATCTATTGAAGCAGCACGGGTTGCAGGCCGCGTGAGACCGCTCCTCTGGGCCGGCCTGTTGATGGCCGCTTTCGCTCCTGCCCCCGCCCTTGCTGCCGACCGCCAATCCGCCCGTGAAGCACTGGGCGAATCGGCATCCTATTTCTTCGGCGGCAATATGCGCGCGGCACGGATCGAGGCGATGAATGCGGTCAAGGCCGATCCGCAGTGGGGGCTGGCGCGCGCGATGCTGGCGCGAACGCAGATCGCGCTTGGCGATGGTGCTGGCGCCGAGGCCGAACTCAATCGCGCAGTCAAGGCGGGGCTTCCGATCGCGCAGCTGACCCATCTGGGGGCGCACGCGGCATTGATGCAGGGCGATACCCCGCGCGCGCTGGTCCTCGCGCGCCGCGCTGTCGCCAGTCCGGTGTCGGCAGCCTATGCCCGCAGGATCGAGGCGGCTGCGCTTGCCGCAACGGGCGATCTCGATGCCGCCGCGCGCAGCTATGATGCGGCCGTCGTGGCCAATCCCGGCTCGTCGATGCTGTGGACCGATGTTGCGCGGTTCCGGTTGCGGCAGGGCGATGTTGGCGGTGCAGTCGCGTCTGCGGCCCGCGCTGTCACGCTTGGCCCTGCCAATAGCGAGGCGCTGATTTTGTCAGGGCAGCTGGTGCGCGGGCAATATGGGCTGATCGCCAGTCTTGAATGGTTCGATCGTGCTCTGCGCGTCGATCCCAACAATCTGGTGGCTTTGGGCGAGCTTGCCGCAACGCAGGGCGATGCGGGGCGCTATGGCGAAATGCTGCGGCTGACGCGGCGGATGCTCGCAATCGATCCGGTCAATCCGCGCGCTTTGTATCTGCAGGCTGTGATGGCGGCGCGCGCCAGCCACTATGAAGTAGCGCGCGCGATCGTCTACAGGATCGGTGACCGGATGAACGACGTGCCGGGGATGCAGCTGCTGAAGGGTGTGCTCGCGCTTGAGGCCGGCGCATGGGAACAGGCAAAATTGGCGCTCGAGCCGTTGCAGTGGAACCAGCGCAGCAATCTGGTCGCGCGGCGGCTTTACGGCCTTGCACTGTTCAGGGCGGGCGAAACGAAAGAGGCATTTTTCCGGCTCGCGCCCTTAGGCGATCGCGCCGACGCCGATAGCTACACCCTCCTCACGCTCGCAGGCTTGCAGGACAGCATCGGCAATGTCGCAGGTGGCGGGCGCGTACGCGACAGGGCGGCAACAAGCGGCCGGGTGATCGCGCCGCCGTTCGATCTTTATGGCGCCTTCCGCCCCGATGTCGCGGCAAGCGGGCGTGACGATAATGCCGATGTCGCGATTCCGAAGATCGCGGCGCTGCTGTCGGGCGGCGGCGCAGCAGCGGCGCTTCCGCTTGCGCAGGATGTCGCGCAGCGCAATCCGGGCGCGGCGGGCGCACAGATGCTGCTCGGCGACGTGCTCGAAGCCAACCGGGACGTTGCCGGTGCGGCCGAAGCCTACAGGCGCGCGGCCAATATCGAATTTGGCGAAAATGTCGCGCTTCGCCTTGTTTCGGCGCTCCAGCGCAGTGGGCAGGGCGGTTCCGCACTTGGCGTGCTCAACCTGTTTCTGGCGCAAAATCCGCGCAATCTTCCGGCGACCTTGCTTGCGGCCAATGTGCAGTTGCAGGCGGGGAAGTGGGATGATGCGATTGTCACCATCAACAGCGTGCGGTTGCGGATCGGCAATCGCGATCCTGTGATGCTGACAGGGCTTGGCTGGGCGTGGTATAAAAAGGGCGATGTCGAACGGGCGTTGCGCTACAGCGATGCGGCATTGAGGATGGCTCCTGCCAACCCGGTCGTCGCGGGCACCAATGGCTGGATGCGCGTCGAAAGCGGGCATGATCGCCAGGGCGGGCGCGCGCTGCTGATCAAGGCGGCCAAGATCGCGCCTGACAATGCCCAATTGCGGCAATGGCTGCGCAAGGTCGGCGGCTGAAGTGTCCTGCAACGGGCAAGAAATCATTTTCCTAGAGCTGGCTGCGTGTGGCACAGTCCCGGCGATGAGTTTCGCAGTGATCCATTCTCAGCGTCCTGCCGATCGCGGTTGCAGCGCCCGAACGGTTCAACGCACCTAATGAACGGTTTAACGCACGGAACCCCCCTGTTAGTCGCTAACTTGTCTTTTTGGAGTGCGGCATGAGCGCCGAACTGCTGTTGCGGATTGCCGAAGCGCTCGAGCGGCTGTCTCCACCGCCTCTTGCGCCAGCCGATCCCGATTCCGCCGCCGCGTGGCGGTGGGATGGCAATGCTCTTCACCCCGTGACCGGTTTCAGCCCGCTGCCGCTGGCGCTGCTCACCGGCATCAATGCGCAACGCGACGGCCTGATTGCCAATACACGGCGGCTGGCGGCAGGCCATGGCGCGCACGATGTCCTGCTATGGGGCGCGCGGGGCAGCGGGAAATCGGCGCTGGTCAAGGCGGTGGTTGCTGCGGTCCAGGCCGAAGGCACCCCGCTGGTGCTTGTCGAAGCGGCGTCGGAAGGCCTCGCCAGTCTGCCTGCACTGTTCGCCGCGATTTGCGACTGGGCGGTGCCGGTGGTTCTGTTCATCGACGATCTGGCGTTTGAGGGCGGCACCGGTGATGCACGGGGCGATGCAAGGGCATTGCGATCGCTGCTCGAAGGCGGGGCGCAGGCGCGCCCGGCCCATGTCCGGCTTTATGTCACCTCGAACCGCCGCCACATCGTCGCGCGCAACATGGCCGAACAGCAATCGGCAATCAACGCCCGCGATGTCGTCGATGACAGGATGGCGCTGGCTGACCGGTTCGGGCTGAGCCTGGGGTTCCATGTCTGCGATCAGGATGCGTGGCTCGCGATGGTGCGCAGCTATGCCGATCATCTGGGGCTGGCATTCGATGAAGCCGATGCGCTGATATGGGCGGCGCAGCGCGGCAGTCGCTCGGGCCGGGTCGCATGGTATTATGCGGTCGAACTGGCGGGGCGTGCGGGGAAGGCGGTTTCACTCAACCCCTCCCCTTCAGGGGAAGGGAAAGGGGTGGGGGGCGTCCGACATTTACCAGTTGGGCGGTCCCCACCCCAACCCCTTCCCTGAAGGGGAGGGGCTAACAATCCGCTACCCTTCGACCTGTTCCGCCAGCATCAGCCAGCGTTCCTCGGCCTCCTCCTTTTCCGCGCGTGCGGCATCGAGGGCTGCGGTCAAAGCGGCAAAGCGTGCCGGGTTGCAGGTGTAGAGATCCGGATCGGCCAGCGCCGCCTCGTCGCGCACGATCGCGGCGGCAATTTGGTCGATCCGGGCGGGCAGCAGATCATAATCGCGCTGGTCCTTGTAGGTCAGCCGTGTCTTCAAAACCGCTGGCTGATTGAGGGGACTGTCCCCTGATTGCGCTCCTTTTTGCGATGCGCGGCTGATCGTGCTTTTGCGTTGCGGCGCGCGCTTTGCCTCCCAATCGGCATAGCCGCCGGCGATGATGTCGACCTTGCCGCTGCCATCGAGCCCCAGCGTGATCGTCACCGTCCGGTCGAGGAAATCGCGGTCATGGCTGACGATCAGCACGGTGCCATCATAATCGGCGATCGTTTCCTGCAACAGATCGAGCGTTTCCATATCGAGATCGTTGGTCGGCTCGTCGAGCACCAGCAGGTTCGATTGGCGTGCAAACTCACGCGCGAGCAGCAGCCGCGATTGCTCGCCGCCCGACAGCGTGCCGATCCGCGCATCGGACAGCCCGGGTTCGAACAGGAACTCCTTGAGGTAGCCCTGAATATGCTTGCGGGTGCCGCGCACATCGATCCAGTCGCCGCCATCGGCAAGCACATCGCGGACGCGCTTTTCGGGCTGCATCAGCGCGCGTTGCTGGTCGATGACGATACCGCTCAACGTTTTGGCGAGCACCACTTTCCCTGTATCGGGCGCAATCTCACCGGTCAGCAGCTTGAGCAGCGTCGTTTTGCCCGCACCATTGGCCCCCACCAGCCCGATCCTGTCGCCGCGCTGGATCCGCAGACTGAAATCACGGATAATCGCGCGGTCGCCAAAGGACTTGGTCACGCCCTGCGCGTCGATCGCGGTCTTGGTGCGGACATCGTCGCTCGCCAGCCCGATCTTGGCAGTGCCCTGCGGCCCGAGCATTGCGGCGCGGCTGGCGCGCATTTCCACGAGCTTGGCCTTGCGCCCCTCATTGCGCGCGCGTCGGGCAGTAACACCGCGCAATAGCCAGTGCTCCTCGATCTTCAGCTTGGCATCGAGCTTGTCGGCGGCGCGTGCCTCTTCGGCGAAGGCACGCTCCTGCCATGCCTCGAACCCGCCATAGCCAATCTCGGCGCGGCGCACCGTTCCGCAGTCGAGCCACAGTGTTTGCCGGGTCAGCCTGGTGAGGAAGGTGCGGTCATGGCTGATCGCGACAAACGCGCAGGTCGATCGCTGGAGCCAGTCTTCAAGCCACGCGATCGCATTCAGATCGAGATGGTTGGTCGGTTCATCAAGCAGCAGCACATCGGGATCGATGGCCAGCGCGCGGGCAATCGCGGCGCGGCGACGCTCACCGCCCGATGCCGTCGCGGCCTCACGGTCCATGTCTATCCCGATCTGGCTGGCGATCGCTTCGATTTCGTGCTGGGCAGGCGCATCGGGTCCCGCCAGCGCATAATCCATGAGAGTCGCAAACCCCGCCAGCGACGGTTCCTGTTCGAGCAGCACGACACGGCTCCCCGGGACGACCGTTCGCCGCCCTTCATCGGCTTCGACCCTGTTTGCCAGCAACCGGAACAATGTGGATTTGCCCGCCCCGTTGCGCCCGATCAGCGCCAGCCGGTCGCGCGGTTCGATATGAACGTCGAGCCCGCGAAACAGCCAGCCGCTGCCCTGGACGATGCCTAGGCCTTCATAAGCAAGTATCGGGGCAGGCATTGCGGGCTCGCGTTCTTGGCAGGAGGTGAATGGTGGCTGCGCAGCCCATTCATGGGCTATTCAATGCGCCGCCCCTATGCCAAGGCCATGTCAATGGTCAAACACATGATCGCAGGCGTGCTGGTGGCAAGTCTTGCTGTGCCGGTGCTTGCGCAAAGCCGCCGCGCCGAGGCCGAGGCTGCGTATCAGGCAACGCGCGAAGGCGCGGTCAAGCCGTTGCGCAGTATCGAAAATGGCATTGTGCCGCAGATGAAAACACGTGGTGCCGATTATATCGGTGCCGAATTCATCGATGCCAACCAGCGATACCGGTTGAAATTCATGCGGGGATCGTCTGTGATTTGGGTCGATGTCGATGGCCGCAGCGGGGCAATTGTCGGCCGGGTCGGCGAATAAACGGGTGACGGATCGAAAACAGGGAGATTAGCATGCGCGTTCTGATCGTCGAGGACGAGCCGACGCTCGGCAACCAGCTCAAAAATACGCTCGAGGGCGCAGGTTATGCCGTCGATCTTGCGACCGATGGCGAAGATGGACATTATCTTGGTTCGACCGAGAATTATGATGCCGTGATCCTCGACCTGGGTTTGCCCGAAATCGACGGGCTGACGGTTCTCGACAGGTGGCGCAAGGAGGGCAAGGTTATGCCCGTCCTCGTGCTCACCGCGCGTGACAGCTGGTCGGACAAGGTGGCCGGGCTCGATGGCGGTGCCGACGATTATATGGCCAAGCCGTTCCAGACGCAGGAATTGATCGCCCGGCTCCGCGCACTGATCCGTCGCGCCTCGGGCAATGCGTCATCCGAACTGATTGCAGGCGAAGTGCGGCTCGACACGCGCTCGGGCCGGGTCACGCTGGCAGGCGAGCCGATCAAGATGACCGCACAGGAATATAAGCTGCTGAGTTACCTCATGCACCACAAGGGCAAGGTCGTCAGCCGCACCGAGTTGATCGAGCATATCTACGATCAGGATTTCGATCGCGATTCGAACACGATTGAAGTGTTCGTAACGCGGATTCGCAAAAAGCTGGGGCAGGATGTCATCACGACGATCCGCGGGCTTGGCTACAGCCTCGATGAGCCGGCTTAACCATTGCCTCTGGTCGGCGTGCGGGTCTGATGGGTGAAGCCGATCCGCAATTGACCGCGCAGACCCAAATCCGGCCGATTGCGCAATCGGGCGGAGGCTGGCGGTCGCGGCTGTCGGGCGGATCATTGTCGCGCCGCATGATCGGCATGGCAGCGGCGTGGATTCTCGTGCTGCTACTGGGCGGCGGACTGGCGCTCGACCGCGTGCTGACAAACGCGATCACGCGCAATTTCGATGAAGGGCAGCAATATGTGCTGACCTCGATGATCGCAGCGGCAGAGATCGATGATTTTGGCGAAGTCCGCCTCAATCGCCCGCTTGGCGATCAACGCTTTCTTGAACCCTATTCGGGTTTTTACTGGCAAGTGAGCGGGGTCGATATCCCCCCATTTCCTTCGCGCTCGCTTTGGGACAGGCGATTAAAGCCTGATCCGCGCAAGGCAGAGGCGCTGCTTGTTCACGACAGCACCCAGTTTGCCGATGAGACGTTGCGGATTGCCGAACGCGATGTGCGGCTGCCCGGATCGCCGGTGCTGTGGCGGTTTCAGGTGGCGCAAAACCGTGAGATTCTCGATGATCAGATCGGCACGTTGCGGCAGACACTGGTGCGCAGCTTCGCGCTGCTTGCGCTGGGGTTGCTGATTCTTGCGACGTTGCAGACTCTCTACGGGCTGTGGCCGCTGCGTGCGCTCAGAAAGGAATTGGCCGAAATGCGCGCAGGACGTGTCCAGCGGGTCGAACCGCAAGACTTGCCTGATGAAGTCGCACCGATGGTCGCCGAACTGAACGGGCTGCTCGATCATAACGAGCGTCAGGCCGAAGAGGCGCGGCGGCATGCGGGCAACCTTGCCCATGCGCTCAAAACGCCGCTGACAGTGATCTTGAACGCCGCAACCGCACAAGCACCCGATTTACCTGAAGCCGTGATCCGCGAGGCGACCACGATGCGCCGCCAGGTCGATCACCATCTGGCGCGTGCGCGCGCCGTTGGGCGTCGCGGCCATGCGCACAGCCGTGCCGAAGTGTGGGCGAGCCTTGAATCGGTGGAACGCGCGGTGGCGCGGCTTTATCCCGATGTCCGGATCGATATGGGCGGCGCAAAAACGCTGTCGGCGCATGTCGAACGGCAGGATCTCGATGAAATGCTCGGCAATCTGGTAGAAAACGCAGCCAAATATGGCGGAGGCAGCGTGTTCGTGACGGTCGAGCGCGATGACGGCTTTGTCGAACTCCAGGTCGAAGACGATGGCACGGGCATCCCCGCCGACGAACGCGAAAAGCTGTTCAGCAGGGGCGCGCGGCTCGATACGACCAAGCCGGGCACCGGGCTCGGGCTGGCGATCGTTCGCGATGTTGCCGAAATCTATGGCGGCAGCGTCGTGCTCGACGAAAGCGAAGACTTGGGCGGCCTGATGGCGCGGCTGCGATTGCCGTTGGCCCAATAACCCGCCATTGCGCGCAACGATGATCCCCAGATCCTATTTCTTTTGCGGCATTGGCGGTTCGGGAATGATGCCGCTTGCTGAGATCGTGGCTGTGCAAGGGCATTGCGTTGCAGGGTCTGACCGGTCGCTCGATCAGGGACGGCTGTCGGCGAAGTTCGAAAGCCTGGTTGCAAAGGGCATCGCGCTGCATCCCCAAGATGGCAGCGGCGTGACGTCCGCTGACCAGATCGTCGTCGCTTCGGCGGCGGTCGAGGCACACGTTCCCGACATTGTCCGTGCAGCCGAACTCGGATGCGCTCGACTGACCCGTGCCGAGCTGCTTGCCCAGCTGTTCAACGCTGCTCCGCTGAGCATCGCCATTGGCGGAACCAGCGGCAAATCGACCGTGACCGGGATGATCGGCTGGGTCCTCGATCAGGCGGGCCGCGATCCGACGATTATGAACGGTGCGGTCATTAAGAATTACAGCAGCGGTTCGCGCGTTGGGAAGGGCGATGTGTTCGTCAGCGAGGTCGATGAAAGCGATGGGTCGATCGCGCTCTATCGCCCGGGCGTCGCGGTGCTTAACAATGTCAGCCTCGATCACAAGAGCATGGACGAATTGCGCATGCTGTTCGGTGATTTTGTCGGGGCAGCACGAGCCTCGGCGATCAATGTCGATGATGCCGAAGCGCGCGCGTTGGCGACGGGGCAATCGGTGACATTCGGGCTGCGCGCAGGAGCCCGGCTCCGCGCGACCGATCTTGTTCCCACCGCTGATGGTATCGGTTTCACCGTCAACGGATTGCGGATCGCGCTCGGCGTTCCCGGCGCGCACAATGTGTCGAACGCGCTCGCCGCGATGGCTGCGGCGCAACTCGCCGACGTGCCGCTGGCGCAATCCGCCGACGCGCTTGAAAGTTTCAAAGGGCTGGCGCGCCGGTTCGATATGATCGGCAGCGCCAACGGCATCACGGTGATTGACGATTTCGCGCACAACCCTGACAAGATTGCTGCGACGCTGGCTACACTCAAAGCGTTTCCCGGACGTCTGCTGCTGTTTTTCCAGCCGCATGGCTATGGACCGTTGCGGCAGATGGGGGCGGAACTGGCCGACACCTTCGCGACGGCGGGCGAGGGCAATCCGGTCGTCGTCTGCGATCCGGTCTATTTCGGCGGTACGGTCGATCGCAGCAGAGGCAGCAAATGGCTGGTCGATCAAATCGTCGCGCGCGGCGGTGAGGCGCTG
>JANPIQ010000048.1:0-3207 GCA_031425075.1 Sphingomonadales bacterium | reverse complement strand
CGTCGGCATTTCGGTTGCGTCTGTTGTGCTGATGGAATTGGTTGCAAACTGGCTGGCGGCCGGGCTGCTTGCAGGATCGATCCTCTACTATGTGTTTGTCTACACCGTGTGGCTCAAACGCCGGACGCCGCAGAACATCGTGATCGGTGGTGCTGCCGGCGCGTTTCCGCCCGTAATCGGCTGGGCTGCTGCAACTGGTGATATAACGCTGTTGCCATTTTTGATGTTCGCGTTGATTTTTCTGTGGACGCCGCCGCACAGCTGGGCGCTCGCGCTGTTTGTGAAGACCGATTATGCCGCGGCGGGGGTTCCGATGATGCCGGTTGCAGCGGGGGAACGCGCAACGCGTTTGCAAATCCTGTATTACACAGTGGCCATGGCGGTTGTGGCCGTCCTGCCGTGGTCGCTTGGGCTGGCTGGCGCGCTTTATGGATGGACTGCAACGATCCTCTCCGCCGCATTCCTTATATTGTCAGCACAGGTCGCGCGCCGGACCAGCGATGATGCGATGCGTGAGGAAAAGCAGCTCTTCATTTTCTCAATGTCATATTTGTTCGTGCTGTTTGGTGCGTTGGCTCTCGATAGGGTGATGGGTGCATGACCGAGATTGACGAAGTTGCATACCGCGCCCGCCAGAAATCGCGCGCAAAGGCATTGGCCATTGTGCTCGGCGCAATGGTGATCCTGTTCTACGGCATCTCAATAGCAAAGATGGTGATCAACCAGTGAACCCCACGACCAAAACCGCGTTGTTCGCCGCAAGTGTTGCGCTTGGCATGACCGGGCTCGGCTATGCCAGTGTGCCGCTGTACCGGCTGTTCTGCCAGATCACCGGTATCGACGGAACGACGGGCAAGGATATTGGTGGCACGGCCCCCGGAGCGATCTCGGGCAAGACTGTGGTCGTCCGGTTCGACGCCAATCATGTCCCGACCTTGCCCTGGAGCTTCAAGCCCGAAGACAATCTCCACACGGTGACGATCGGTGCACGCGAAATGGCATTCTACAATGCCAAGAATTTGTCAGGCCAAGCGATCACGGGCAGCGCGACCTTCAACGTCACGCCGACATACGCCGCCAAATATTTCATGAAGATCGAATGCTTCTGCTTTCGCGAACAGACCTTGAAACCGGGTGAAGCCGTGCGGATGCCGGTCATCTATTATGTCGATCCGGCGATCCTCAACGATCCGCAGGCGCGGCAAGCCGAAGAAATTACGTTGAGTTACACCTTCTACCCGGTGGACGTGCCGGGCAAGGCAAGCTAATTCAACGCTGAAGACCGAACAGGGAAGGCGATCCGCACATGGCTGGCGCAAAAAATCACGATTATCACATTCTCGCACCTGATCCCTGGCCGATCATTGGTGCATTTTCTGCGCTGGCGATGGCAGCGGGCGGCATCATGTGGATGCACAAGGTTCCCTATGGCGGCTGGGTGTTTTATCTCGGCGTCGCGATGGTGATTTACACCGCGTATAGCTGGTGGGCGAATGTGGTGAAGGAGGCCCATGCCGGCGATCATACGCCGGTCGTTGCGCTGCACCTGCGCTACGGGATGATCCTGTTCATCGCGTCCGAAGTCATGTTTTTTGTCGGGTGGTTCTGGGCGTTTTTCGATTTTTCGCTCTTTCCGGCCGCGCTTGAGGTCGCAGCAGATGGCACAGTAACCAATCTTGTCGGCCAAGAAGGGGCTGCCGCGGTCACGCAATGGCCGCCCAAGGGCATCGAAGTTATCGATCCGTTTGGCTTGCCGCTCCTCAACACATTGATTTTGTTGTGCTCAGGCACGACCGTGACCTGGGCGCATCATTCGTTGATCCATGGTGACCGCGATGGTTTCAAACAGGGTCTGTGGTGCACGATCATCCTCGGCCTGATCTTCAGCGGCATTCAGGCCTATGAATATGCCGAGGCGCCATTCGGGTTCAAAGGAACCAATTATGGCGCCAGCTTCTTCATGGCGACCGGCTTCCATGGCTTCCACGTTCTGATCGGCAC
Source organism: Sphingomonadales bacterium (assembly GCA_031425075.1). Taxonomy (GTDB): domain Bacteria; phylum Pseudomonadota; class Alphaproteobacteria; order Sphingomonadales; family Sphingomonadaceae; genus Aquisediminimonas. Next base: position 1,206 of record JANPIQ010000048.1, on the reverse strand, counting down.
GATCTTCCTGATCGTCTGCCTCGTGCGTGGGTATCGCGGGCATTTCACCCCGAAGCAGCATTTCGGCTTTGAGGCTGCCGCCTGGTACTGGCACTTCGTCGATGTCGTCTGGCTGTTCCTGTTCGTCTCGATCTACGTCTGGGGCGGATGGGGCGCGCCGGTTCATGGGTGATGCCGATGCCAATTGGTCTAAGATCGGACAGCCAGCGACCAAGGCGGATGTTATCTTTACTCTTTTCCGTCTTCGCAGGGTTGTTTTGCATACGTCGGCAGCCCTTTCAGCATTGAGGCAAAATCAAGTCGGTCTGGTAGACGAGCTGCTGAGGGAGCTTGATAAAGACGATGCTGCTATGTCCGAATTGATTGATAAACTTGGTGGCAACACAGTTCGTGAGAGCAAATGACTGACAAAGAAAGCGACGAGCTCGCCATAGTTCGCCGCTTCAAGCGCGAAAATGCGGAACTCGCCGAAGCAAATCGAACCTTGAAACAGGGCGGCCCAGGGGGCACATCTGGTGGCATGGACGCAACAGACTCAAAGATCGCTGCTGCTGAGGCACGGGTAGATACCAAGTTTGCACAATTGCGAGGCGATCTTGAGAAATTCTCGACCAAATCCACGGTCTGGGGCGCGGCTGGAACAGTGGTAGCGATTTTGCTGGCTGTGGCTGCTTTCGGCGGTGATCGCTTCGACTCAGGCATGAGCATTTCGAGTGCGATGTCGACGTTTTATGACGCACAGAAGAAGCGTGACGCAGAGCAAGATCGAAAGTTCGAGGAAATTCTTAAGCGGCTCCCCACCGGAAAGGACGGCACCGCCGCGCAGAAGTGACGGCATCGTCGCCAAACCTGCTGACTGCCGCATTGCTAGGTCGCTGTCCCGCTTGCGAACAAGTTTCGCTATTTGACGGTACAATAACGTTTGCACCGACGTGCGGTGCGTGCGGCCTCGATTTTACCTCGTTCAACGTCGGCGATGGGCCTGCTGCGTTCCTGATCATGATCGTCGGTGCGATTGTCACGATTGGCGCTGTTTGGGTGCAGCTTGCATTCGAACCGCCATTCTGGGTCCACATCCTGATCTGGCTGCCAGTCACCGCAGCACTCGTGGTCGGGCTGCTCCGTGTGGCGAAGGCGACGCTGCTGATCGTCGAGTATCGCCGCAACGCGCATGAAGGGCGAAAGGCCGATTGATGCGGATTCCGA
>JANPIQ010000047.1:0-1880 GCA_031425075.1 Sphingomonadales bacterium | reverse complement strand
CCACTCCTGGTGCCGATGGCGGTCCTGGCATTGCCCGATCAAGGTGCCATCGGCGACGTTCAAAGCGGCAAACAAGGTGGTGGTGCCGTGCCGCACATAGTCATGGGTCATCGTGCCCGCCCGCCCTTTCTTGAGCGGCAGCCCAGGTTGGGTGCGATCGAGTGCCTGCACCTGGCTCTTCTCGTCGCAGCACAGCACGAGGGCGTGTTCGGGAGCGTTGAGGTAAAGACCAATGACGTCCTCCAGCTTCTCGGCAAAGCGTGGATCATTGGAGACTTTGAAGGTGCGGAAAAGGTGCGGCTTCAACCCATGCGCACGCCACACCCGGCCCACGGTGCTGTCGCTCACATCCAGCGCCTTGGCCAAAGAACGCTGACTCCACTGCGTGGCCTCCGGCGGGAGGGAGCGTAGAGTTTTCTCCACGATGAGCGCCTGCACGGGCGCGCCATAGACCGCCTTGCGCCCACGTCCCGGGGCGTCGTTTTCCAGGCCGGCCCGACCCGACTCCACGAAGCGCGCACGCCACCGCGAAGCTTTCTGGCGGCTGATCCCCAGCGCCGCCGCGATCTGCTCGTGGTTCTTCCCCTCGGCCGAGAGCAAAACAATCCGGCAACGCTCCGCCAGGCGCTTGGGAGCAATGGCGCTGGAGGCTTGCTTGCGCAGCCAATGCAGATCTTCGACCGACGGTGCAGGAGAACGAGCGATGCGCATTCCTCTACTCTCGCCACTTCCCACGCTCCAGGGAAGAACTACGTTACACTAATTGCGAAGCACTACACTAGGAAAGTGCATGACAGGCTCTTAGGCCGTGTTCACGAATTATAGATTGTACAAATTAGAACTGCCATGATGGAAGCTTGGGATGACCAAACATTCCGTGCGTAAAATCATCAGTGATCAACAGTGGAAACACTTGGCAGTGGCGGTGGCCGCGGCCAAGCATTCGCAGGCCGGAGCGCCGCCAACGCTGACCGATCGGGAGTTCCTCGAAGCACTGCTCTATCTCAACCGCACCGGCCACCCCTGGCGGGATCTGCCCGCCGAACTCGGTGACTGGCATGCCGTTTACATGCGCTTCCGGCGCTGGGAGGCGCGCGGCGTCTGGCAGCGCCTGTGGCAAAATCTGCAAAGCGAACCTTTCGCCAAAGCCCGCAGTTTGTTTCTGGATTCGACCACGGTGCGCGCGCCTCAGCACGCCGCTGGGGCGCCAAAAAAAACGGTCCCGAGCAGGCTCTGGGACGCTCTCGCGGCGGGCTGAGCACCAAGATGCACGCGGCCACCATCGACGAAAACTGTGCGGTGGCCCTGCACCTGACGCCCGGCCAGGCGCACGATGGCCGGCAGTTTGAGAGCCTCTACGAGAGCCTCCCCGCCGAGAACGTGCTGGAGTCCGCCGCGCTCGATAAAGGCTACGATGCCGATCGCATCCGGGAGCGACTTTCCCGCGATGGCCTCGCGCCGGTGATCCCACCGCTGAGCAGCAGAAGTATCAAGCCATTTTACGACAAGGCTCTCTACCGCGAACGCAACCGCGTCGAGCGCTTCTTCAATAAGCTCAAACAATTTCGCCGCCTCGCCACCCGCTACGACAAGCTGGCCAAGACCTTCTTTGCCGCCATCCACCTCGTCGCCGCTTTCCTGATCATCAAGAATTCGTGAACACGGCCTAGAGCGTGTCATGCATTTCTGCGGTTGTAGAGGCGGCTCTGTTCCGCGCTCAAGCGGAACGTGCCGCCCGGGATGTGCGCACCGCTCAGGCGGCACGTCCGGCCTGAGAGCCGGACAGAGCCGCCTCTACACCTGCGAAAGTGCCTGACACGCTCTAGAGAGGGGGTGCGGGAGGCGTCGGTGCCGGTGTCGGGAGGTCGCCGAAAAGTGAG
>JANPIQ010000046.1:0-3152 GCA_031425075.1 Sphingomonadales bacterium | reverse complement strand
CGCGGATTGCTCGTCGCCGATTATATCCCGCGCTTTGGCGAAGGCATCGGCGTTATGGCAGGCTGGCTGCAATCGGGGCAATTGGTGTTTGACGAACACATCGACGAAGGCATTGAAAATGCGTTACCCGCGTTCCTCCGGCTGTTCGCAGGCACCAATGACGGCAAGATGGTGCTCAAGATATGAGCCCAAATGCGACCATCGCACGCGGACGTGATCTGGCCGGGCGGAAGGCCATCATAACCGGCGCGGCATCGGGGATTGGCGCAGCGGCGGTTGCGCGGTTGCTTGATGAAGGCTGCGTCGTTCTTGCGGTCGATCTCACCGCGACCGGCGTGGCAGGAACGCATACGATGGCGATCGACGTGACCGATCCCGACGCGCCGGGCGAGATTGCGCATGTGGCGCGCGAAGCGCTCGGCGGATGTGATATCCTGATCAACAACGCAGGCGTCTGCCCCGTCGGGACGTTCGACGAGATGGACGAAAGCGGCTGGGATCTGGCGATGGGCGTCAACGTGACTGCCGTGATGCGGCTGACACGCGCGTGCCTGCCGATGCTCAAGGCGTCAGGCGCGGGCCGGGTGATCAACACCGGATCGATCCTGTCGCGCTATGGCGATGCGGGGTTGGTCGCCTATGCGACGTCGAAACACGCTGTTTTGGGCCTGACGCGCGCGCTGGCGATGGAACTGGGGCCGCACGGCATCACGGTCAATTGCGTTCAGCCCGGAGCGATCGAGACGGGCATGACGATACCGATGTTTACCGAACGCCCCGAAGCCAAGGACTATTATGCCGGACGATCGGCGCTCGGTCGCGTTGGCCAGCCCGACGATATTGCCGATGTGATGGCGTTCCTCGCGTCGGACGATGCGCGGTTTGTGACAGGGCAGGGCATCATGGTCGATGGCGGTGTCATGGTTCACAGTTGAACGTGTAAAAATCTGCTTGTGAATGCAAATCGCCGCGATAGCTTGCAGCCAACAGGGGGGTTCTTTCAAATGCGCTTTTTCGTTCGTTCAGCGGCCACATTATTTTTTGTCTCGACCGCACTTTCGCCCGTTCTTGCCCAGCCGATTGTCATGGCCAGCGATACGGCAGGCAAAACCGATGGCGGCACTCAGGTCACGGTGCCCAAGGACTGGTCGGTCGAAACCAAGGGCAAGGCGCGGATCATCGCGGCTCCCGAAGGCGATACGCGGATCGTGATCGTCGAGGGCATTACAGCCGCCAGCGCCGAATTCGTCGCGATTGCCGCTTGGACGAGCTTCGATGCTGCCTTTTCGCGCAAGGTCCGCTCGACGACGCCACGCGCCGCGCGCGATGGCTGGGAGGAACGGTCGTATACCAGCTTCGAAACCTCTCCCAATGAAAAGCGGGTTGTCGATGCGCTCGCGTTGCGCGTCGGCGGCACCTGGACCGTCGTTCTGGTCGATGGCGGCGAAGCGACGATGGACAAGCGCGGGGCCGCGCTTGGTCTGATCACGCAAAGCCTGCGGCCCGCCGGTTACACGCGTGAAAGCTTCGCCGGGAAAACCGCCAAGCCGCTCGATGCGGCCAGGATTGCATTGCTCAAGGAATTCGTCACCACCGCAATGCCGCAATTGGGCGTTCCCGGCGTAGCCATTGCGCTGATCGAGGACGGCAAGATCGTTTACGAAGGCGGCATGGGCGTGCGCAAGCTCGGCAGCCCTGAAATGGTCGATGAAAACACCCGCTTCATGGTCGCGTCGAACACCAAGGGCATGTCGACACTGATGCTCGCGACGCTGGTCGATGAGGGTAAACTGAAATGGGATGCGCTCGCGAAGGACGTCTACCCGAAGTTCCGGCTCGGGAGCGACGCCACGACCGCCAAGGTGCGCATCCGCGACCTCGTTTGTGCCTGCACCGGGCTGCCGCGCAAAGATCTCGAATGGATTTTCAATACGCCGCGCGGCACCAAGCCTGCGACGGTGTTCGACGAACTCGCCGCTACCGAGCCGACCAGCGGCTTTGGCGAGGTGTTTCAGTATAATAATCTGATCACGACAGGCGGCGGATTTATCGGCGGGCAGGTCGCGCATCCCGGGATGGAAGTCGGCGCTGCGTATGACAAGGCAATGCAGGAACGGGTGTTCGGCCCACTGGGGATGAAAGATACGACTTTTTCGTTCGATGTCGCGCTCAAAGGCAATGTCGCGTTTCCACACGGAATGGACCTGAGCGGCAATCCAGCGCCTGCGACGCATGATTTCAACTATTCGATCCTGCCTTACCGGCCAGCGGGCGGGGCGTGGTCGACCGCGCACGATATGGCGAAATATGCCGCACTCGAATTGTCGAAGGGCGTGCTGCCCAACGGCAAGCGTCTCGTGTCCGAAGACAACCTCCTCGAACGGCGCAAACATGGCGTGTCGTCGGGTGAGAACCAATGGTATGGCATGGGGCTGTTCGAAGATCGCGGCTATGGCATCCCCGTCGTTTATCACGGCGGGTCGATGGCGGGATACAAGTCCAATTTCTTCGTGATCCCCGATGCCAAGGTGGCGGCGGTCATCCTGACCAATTCGGATACCGGGCAAAGCCTGCTGCGCCCGTTCATGCGGCGGTTGCTCGAACTGCTTTACGATGGCAAGCCCGAAGCCGTTGCCGGGATCGCGACGACGGGCGTCGCCATTCGCAAAGGCATATTGGACGAGAAAAAGACGCTGGTGGTCCCGCCGGACCCCGCTGTGGTGGCGGGCCTTGCCGCGCGCTATGCCAATCCCGAACTGGGAACGCTCGCCGTCGTGAAGTCCGGCGGCGATGTGACCTTCCGGTTCACCGATTGGGAAACCAAGATGGCGACGCGCAAGAACGACGATGGCACGATGTCGATGATCTCGATCAATCCGACGGTCGAAGGTTTCCCGGCGGTCATCGGCAGCAAGGATGGCAAACGCACGCTGATCATCCGCGATAGCCAGCATGAGTATGTGTATCTGGAGGAGTGATCGAGCATAGCAAATCCTCCCCAACTCGTTGGGGAGGGGACCGTTTGACGCGACGACGACAAATGGTGGAGGGGCCACTTGCCGCAGTGCTGGCCCCTCCGTCAGTCGTCTGTGCGACTGCCACCTCCCCAACGCAAGTCGATTGGGAGGACAAGACACCCTAGCATTTTCGCG
>JANPIQ010000045.1:0-2329 GCA_031425075.1 Sphingomonadales bacterium | reverse complement strand
GCAAGAAGCATCTGAAGAGGCTGCTCGTCGAAGGCCATGCCGAGGAAGGCGTGAGCGGTTTGCTTGCGAAGTTCAACCTTGCGCCACCCGCGGCTGGCGCCTGCTGAGCCGCTCGCGTTTCCTTTCACCAAAGATGAATCTCTCTCGCTGGCTCATCGCCGGACTGCTGTGTCTCACCACGATCCTCCACGCGGAAGAAGTCACTCTGCGCGTCGGCGTCACGCCGGATTCGCTGACCTTCGCCTGGTCCGCGCGCGCTGGGACCGTGGAACTTCGCGAGCTGCCCTTGCACACGTCGGCGACCGACGCTGAGGCGAAGACGGTCTGGTCTGGCTCTGGCGTGACTGCCGTGGTGCCGCGCTTCGACGGCGCACGCGACCGGATGTTTGCGAAGTTCGAGCTGCGCGAAGCTGGGCATTCGCTTGGTGCTCCGCAGCACGTCACCGATTTCTCCGCGCTGCCGCGCCGGACGGGCTCGCTCGGTTCCCAGGCAAACAAGAAGGGCATCACCTGTCTGCTCGACGTCGCCGATGGACGCACCATGGGCTTCGGTCAGTCGAATCAGAACATCAACATCGGCGCGCTCGTCGATTGGGAGAGCGCGAGTCCGAAGCTGAGTTTTGAATTCGAGGGTCGCCGCGTGGGCCTGCGTCCGAGCGCCGTCGCGCAACTCGATCGTGACCTCCGCGCCCTGCACGCCGCGCGAATGCGCGTCACCGGCATCCTGCTCAGCTACGTGAACGTGCGAACGCCGCGCACTTCGCCGCTCGTGCATCCCCTCACCGATCCGAAGACGATCACCGCCGGGCCTGCGGCCTTCAATACCGCCACCGCCGAGGGTGTCTTTTTCTACCGCGCGATCGTCCATTGGCTGGCCGAGCGCTACACGCGGGAAGATGCGCAGTTCAGCCTGCTCGGCGGACTCGTCATCGGCAACGAAGTGCAGAGCCACTGGACCTGGTACTACATGGGCGCGGTGGAGCCCGAGGTCCTGCTGCGCGAATACACCGCCGCCCTGCGCATCGCCGATCTCGCCACGCGCAGTGTCCACGCGGATTTCCCGATCTACGTCTCGCTCGAGCACCACTGGACGCAGCCCGCAGCGGCGGATCGCACGCACGGCTTCACCGCCGTGGAAGTGCTCGAAGGCGTGAACGAGCGCGCGAAACGCGAGGGCGATTTCCCGTGGCACCTCGCTTTCCACCCCTACCCCGAAAATCTCGGCCGACCGAGTTTCTGGAACGACAAGTCCGCGCCGCTGCGCTTTGACGCACCGCGCATCACCTTTCAAAATCTCGAAGTGCTGCCCGCCTTCCTCCGCCAGCCCCGCTTTCTCTACGACGGCAAAATGCGCCGCATCGCGCTCACCGAGCAAGGCTTCCACTGCCCCGACAAACCGGACGGCGAAACCACGCAAGCCGCAGCGTTCGCGCTCGCTTGGAAAAAGGTCCAGGCGCTCCCGGAGATCGAGTCCTTCCTCTATCACCGCCACGTCGATCACCCGGACGAAGGTGGACTGAAGCTGGGCATCCGCGAGCACGATGGCAGCCCGAACGTCAATGGCATCGGGCGCAAACGGATGATGTGGGAGGTGGTCCAAAAGGCCGGCACGCCGGAAGAAGATCAGACCTTCGCGTTCGCGCTGCCGGTGATCGGGCGGGGTGACTGGAGCAATGTTGTCGCGACGAAGTTCGATCCGCCGCGACCTTCGAGACGCGAGCCCGGACGCGTCGTCTTCGACTTCGTCACGCAGCGCGCGACTGCGACTCAGGAAAACGTACACTCCATCCAATTGCGGAAGATCGGGCCACCCGACGAAGTGCAGGAAGAAGCTCTGCAACAGCACCCGAATCCGCGCGGCGCCGCGCGCCTCACCTTTCGCGCCCCCATCCCCGCCGCCGATGCAAAGCGCTGCCTGCTCGTCTTCGACGCCCTGCTCAACAATGCCGGGAGTAACGGCGCAGGCTTCGCCGTGGAGATCGAAGGCCGCGAAGTCTTCGCGCGAAAACTGAAAGGCGCCGAGCGCATCCCGGCGGAGATCGACCTCGCCAACTACCGCGGCCGCGACGTCGCGATCACTTTCATCATCGATCCCCTCGCCGATCCCGCGAACGACTGGGCGACCTGGATCGCCCCGCGCGTCGTCCTTCGATAGAGCCGGTCCTGCACTTCCCTCTGTGTTCATCGTGCCTCTGTGGTTAAAAAATAGAGCTGAACCACAGAGGCACGATGTCCACAGAGGGAACCTAGAGCGGGTTAAGAAATGGCGTAGCCGGCGCAAGGAGCCGGGGCGCCCTCGCCCCGAGGAGGTGCCACTCGGGGCGAGGGC
>JANPIQ010000044.1:0-8639 GCA_031425075.1 Sphingomonadales bacterium | reverse complement strand
CGTGCCACTGAATGGCAGTTATGCGCCCGATGTGCATGTCTCGGTGATGGCAGTGCGCGGGCGGGTGACCAACTGGAAGGCGTGGCTCGCCGATACCGCCAGATCGTTGAATTTGCCGTTCTTCAACCACGATGGCGGCGGGGCGACGGCGACACTCGATCTTGCCAAACCGTCATACCGGATCGGCATGGCGAAGGTTGATGTGGGCTGGGAAGCGCGCAAACTCGGTGTGACCGTCAAGGCCGACAAAAGCAAATATGCGGTGCGCGAAACAGCGAATGTCGAGGTCGCGGTCAAGGCGCCCGGCGGCAAGGCCCCGCAATCGGCCGAGATCGCGTTCGTTGCGGTCGATGAGGCACTGTTGCAATTGTCGCCCAATGACAGCTGGGATGTGATCGGCGCGATGATGGGGGACAGGCCGGTTTCGGTGCTGACCTCGACCGCGCAGATGCAGGTCGTCGGCAAGCGCACTTTTGGCCGCAAAGCAGTCGAAGCGGGCGGAGGTGGCGGCGATGATTCGGCGGTCAATCGCGAGGATTTCAAACCGGTGCTGTTGTGGCAGGGGCGGGTCAATCTCGACAAGGCGGGCAGGGCGAAGGTTTCGGTGCCGCTTTCGGATTCGCTGTCGGCATTCCGGCTGGTTGCGGTTGCCAATGCGGGGGCAGACCTGTTTGGGACGGGCCAAACGACTGTCCGGACAACTCAGGATTTGCAGCTGTTTTCGGGCCTGCCGCCACTTGTCCGGACAGGTGACAGTTTCGGCGCGAGCTTCACGGTGCGCAACGGGTCTGACAAGCTGATGAAGGTGACCGCTAGCGTTGCCGTATCGCCGAGCATCGCGGCGGGTGATCCGCTGACTGTCGAGGTGCCGCCGGGTGCCGCGGTCCCAGTGACATGGAATTTGAAGGCACCCGACACTCCGGGGACGCTGACATGGACCGTTGAGGCCAAAAGCGGGAGGGCGACCGACAGGCTGACCGTCACGCAGGAAGTCGCACCTGCCGTTCCCATCGAAGTCTGGGCAGCGACGCTGACGCGTGTCACCGGGGCGTCGATCCCGGTCATGGCTCCGGCGGGCGCGCTGCCCGGCGGGATCGTCGATGTCCAGCTGACTGACACGCTCGCCCCGCCGCTGACCGGGGTTCGCGCCTATATGTCGAGCTATCCCTACACTTGTTTCGAACAACGCCTGTCGCGATCGGTGGCGCTCGGCGATCAGGCGGCGTGGGATGCGCTCGCGGGTGAAATGCCCGCCTATCTCGATGGTGACGGGTTGCTGCGCTACTTCCCGATCGCTGATCTGCGCGGTTCGGAAGCGCTGACCGCCTATGTGCTGTCGATGACTGCCGAGGCGGGTCTCGCGGTGCCCGACGCTTCGAGGCTGAAGATGATCGATGCGATGAAGGCCGTGATTGCCGGGCAGCTCGTGCGCGAGTCTCCGTGGGGCGGCGATCCGCGCCTGCTCAGGGTTTCGGCGCTTGCCGCAGTCGCGCGCAACGGGGCGGCGACGCCGGCGCTGCTCGCCTCGGTCAGCATGGCCCCTGCCGACATGCCGACAACGACGCTGACCGACTGGCTGACCGCGATCGACAGGACGCGCGGGGCCAATGCCGCACTGCGCGGTGAGGCCGAACGCACGCTGCGGCAACGGCTGGTCTATGAAGGCGCTCGCCTCGATCTCGCCGATCAGAGCCGTGCGCCGTGGTGGATGATGAGTTCGGGTGACGAGATGGCGATCAAGGCGCTGCTCGCCGCACTGGGACGCCCCGGCTGGCAGGACGATTCGGCCAAGATGATGGTCGGCGTCGCGATGCGGCAGCAGCGGGGGAGCTGGGACACGACGACGGCGAATGCGTGGGGGACGATTGCGGTCAAACGCTTCGGCACGTTGTTCCCCGCGACGGCAATCCGGGGCACGACGACTGTGGAGATGGGCAGCGAGACGCTCAGCCAGGCTTGGCCGATGCCGAGCGATGCCGGGCCACTGCGGCTTGCGCTGCCGAGTGTGCAAACGCCATTGATGCTCAGTCAGGCGGGCGGGGCAGGGCCATGGGCGCTGATCACGGTGCGCGCCGCCGTCCCGCTCCGAGAGGCACTGTTTGCAGGCTATCGTGTCACCAAGGAAACCACCGTCGTTCAACGCAAAGTGGCGGGGCAGCTGACGCGTGGCGACGTTATCAAGGTCCGGCTGACGGTTGAGGCGAGCGCAGGGCGCAACTGGGTGGTGATCAGCGATCCGGTGCCGCCGGGGGCGACGATCATCGGCGGTCTCGGCGGGCAATCGGCGCTGCTCGCGGCGCAGGCGTCGGGCGGGGAGGGCGCGCAGCCCTCTTACACCGAACGTCGCAACGACGGCTGGCGCGGCTATTTCGAATGGGTGCCGCGCGGGCGGCTCGTCACTGAATATGCGATGCGACTCAATGGCACTGGCGATTTCACGCTGCCGCCGACGCGCGTCGAAGCGATGTATTCGCCCGACATACGCGCGCAATTGCCCAACGCGCCGGTGAGTGTGAGGCTGCGGTGAGAGGGTGGCGCTTTTTATCCTCCCCATTTTTCTTGAAATGGGGAGAGAAACCGCCGCGCGCAGACGCGGTGGTGGAGGGGCCTGCTGCGACAGTGTCGGCCCCTCCGTCAGTTGTCTGCGCGACTGCCACCTCCCCATCGCAAGCGACGATGGGGAGGATGATATTGGCAGCCATCCCCATCCTTGCCCTTCTCGCGCTGTTCTTCGCCACTACACCGCCAATCCTCCCCAGCTATGCAGCAACGGTCGCTGCATGGAAGCCGAGCGAATCATGGCTGCTCGACCGCGACGGACAGATACTCGATTCGATCCGCGTCGATTTCCAGAAACGCCGCCTCGCCTGGGTGCCGCTCAGCAACATTGCCACGCCACTGACCGACGCAGTGATCGCGTCCGAAGACAAGCGTTTCCGGACACATGGCGGAGCCGACTGGTTGGCGCTGATCAGTGCGGCACGCGCGCGGCTGTCGGGCAAAAGCTCGCGCGGGGCGAGCACCCTGTCGATGCAGGTCGCAGGGTTCCTTGATCCTGACCTTGGAAACCCGGGCACGCGCGGCTGGCGCGACAAGATCCGGCAGATGCGCGCGGCGCGGGCGATCGAGGCCAATTGGGACAAAAACCAGATCCTCGAGGCCTATTTGAATCTCGCTTACTATCGAGGGGAAGCGCAAGGGATTGGCGCAGCGGCGCTGGCGCTGTTTGGCAAGACGCCCGCCACGCTGACGCCCGACGAGGCGCGGCTGCTCGCAGCGCTGCTGCCTAATCCCAATGCGGGGGCTGATGCCGTTGCGGCGCGGGCGTGCAGGGCTCAATCCTCTCCGGAACGGGGAGGGATGGAGGGGCGAATTGGGCGGAAGGTGCCCCCTGGTACCGACCCGTCGACCGACTTCGCTGGTCCCCCCCGCCGTTCCGGGGACGAGTGTCAGCGTCTCTACGCCCTTGCCGCCGAGGCTTTCGATGGCCAGCGCGGCCTTGCACTCGATCCGGGTCTCGCGCCGCACCTTGCTGTCAAGCTGCTCGATGCGCCCGGCATGCGGCTGACGACGACGATCGACCGCAACATCCAGCGTGTCGCGACGCAGGCATTGCGGCGGCAACTCGTCGGCCTCGGACCCGACCGCGCACGCGATGGAGCGGTGGTGGTGGTCGATAATGCGAGCGGCGAAGTGCTCGCCTATGTCGGTGGAGTCCGCGGCGGCTCGACAGCGGCGGCGGTCGATGGGGCCGATGCGCTGCGGCAGGCGGGATCGACGTTCAAGCCGTTCCTCTATGGCCTTGTTCTCGAACGCGGCTTCCTGACGCCCGCCTCGATCCTCGACGATTCGCCGGTACAACTTGACACCGCCTCGGGCCTTTACGTGCCGCAGAATTACGACCGCGTGTTCAAAGGGCCGGTTTCGGTGCGGACGGCACTCGCCGGATCGCTTAACGTGCCTGCTGTCCGCACTTTGGTCCTGGCAGGGCCAGAGGCGTTGCGCGACCGGTTGTGGGACAGCGGCTATCGCGGATTGACCGAGGATGGGCAGTATTACGGCTTTTCGCTCGCGCTGGGATCAGCCGAAGTTACGCTGCTAGAACAGGCGTCGGCATATCGTGCGCTGGCGAACGGTGGGCGTTGGTCACCGATCCGTATCACGGCGGGCGACCGACCGCACGCTCCCCATCAAGTGATGACCGCTGAAGCCGCGTGGCTCGTCGGCGATATACTCGCAGATGCCTCGGCACGGGTGTCGACCTTCGGGCTTGACAGCGCTCTCAAGCTGCCCTTCTGGGCGGCGGTCAAGACTGGAACGTCAAAGGCGATGCGTGACAATTGGTGTGTCGGCTATACCGGTCGCTACACCGTTGCCGTGTGGGTCGGGAACCTTGAGGGGGACAGCATGAAGGCGGTGTCAGGCACGAGTGGTGCAGCGCCTGTCTGGCGCGATGTGATGATGGCGCTTCACGCTGATGCGCCGTCGCGTGCGCCCGCCATTCCGGAAGGCATCGAAGCGCGCACCGTGCAATTCGCAGGCGGCGTCGAGCCTCCGCGTCGTGATTATTTCCTCGCAGGGATGGGGCAGGCGATCCAGATTGCCGCTCCGGCCGCCGCACGCCGGCCTCAGATCGTGTCGCCGGTGTCGGGCAGCGTCTATGCGCTCGATCCCGATATCCCGCTCAACAGACAACGAATGGGCATTCAGGTGTCGGGAGAGGTCGGTGGCCACCGGCTGGTGCTCGATGCGCGTGATCTGGGCGATGCTGGCGCCAAGCCGTTGGTGCTAGCGGGGCCGGGCATGCACCGGCTGGCGCTGATCGATGCGCGCGGCAAGACTGTCGATCAGGCGCGCTTTACGGTGCGTTAGTTGCGCATCCTTCCCATTTCGCTTGAAACGGGGGGATAGTTCGCCGGTTTTGCTTTCCCACCAAAGTCTCGTTCGTTACCCCTCTGCCATGATCGCGACTTTCATCAAACGGCCGCGTTCGGCGTTGCGCGAGTTTCTTCGCACCGAAGCGGCGGGCGGCATCGTGCTAATGGCGGCGGCGGCGCTGGCGATGATTGCGGCCAATTCGCCGCTTGCCGAAGCCTATTTCCACGCGGTTCATCTGGAAACGGGGCCGGTACTGACCCCCAAGCTCGGGCCGATGACGGTGCATCTGTGGATCAACGATCTGCTGATGGCGGTGTTCTTCATGCTCGTCGGGCTCGAAATCAAGCGTGAGCTGCTCGATGGCCATCTGGCCACCTGGGCAGACCGGCGGTTGCCAATGGTGGCAGCCGCCGCGGGCATGATCGTGCCTGCGATCATCTACCTCACGATTGCAGGCGGCGAGCCCGGTCTGGCACGCGGCTGGGCGATCCCTGCGGCAACCGACATCGCCTTTGCGATCGGTGTACTTGCACTGCTCGGCAGCCGCGCGCCCGCGTCACTCAAGCTGTTCCTGACAACGGTGGCAATCATTGACGATATGGGCGCGGTGGCAATCATCGCCTTGTTCTATACCGCGTCGATGAACCTGACGGCGCTAGGTGCCGCCGCGCTGGCGCTGCTGGCGATGTTTGGGCTCAATCGGCTGAAGGTCAACAGCCTGACGCCGTATATGCTGCTCGCCGCGATTCTCTGGTATTTCACACTGCTCTCGGGCGTCCATGCCACGATCGCGGGCGTGCTTGCAGCGTTTGCCATACCCTTTCGGCGGACGCTTGGCGCACCCGATGCAGAAGATTCCGCACTTCACCGGCTCGAACACGCATTGCACAAGCCGGTTGCCTTCGTGATCGTACCGCTGTTCGGCTTTGCCAATGCGGGCGTCAGCCTTGAAGGCGTGGGGATCGACAAGCTGCTGTCGCCATTGCCACTCGGCATCGCGGCGGGGCTATTCGTCGGAAAGCAACTTGGCATTTTCGCCGCCGTCTGGGTGGCGGTGAAGCTGGGCTTTGCGGTGCGACCGGCCAAAACCAGCTGGATGCAGATCTACGGCGTGTCGCTGCTGTGCGGGATCGGTTTTACGATGAGCCTGTTTATCGGCGGGCTGGCTTTTTACGATCCAGCGCTTACCGATTATGTGAAGATTGGCGTCCTGATGGGATCGGTGTTGAGCGCGCTTGCAGGTTTTGCTGTTTTACGCTTGTCCTATTCCAAACCGCTTGTCCGACGTGGCAAAACCGGACTTGCCACAGGCTGAGCCTGCATACACCGTGGTTCGCGTAATACTTTTGTCATGCGTCTCGAGCACAGCATCATCACCAATGGAGGGGAGCTTTTATGCGCGGTAGCCACGATATTGACTTCGAAGTCAAAGGCCAGGAATTGCAGTTTGTCGAGATCGAACTTGATCCCGGTGAAAGTGCCGTGGCCGAAGCCGGTGCAATGGTCTGGAAAGATGCGAGCGTCGAAATGACGACGGTGTTCGGCGATGGCGCAGCCGATCAGGGTGGCGGCTTCATGGGCAAGCTGCTGGGGGCAGGCAAAAGACTGATCACCGGCGAAAGCCTGTTCACCACAGTGTTCACCCATACCGGCAGCGGCAAGGCGCGCGTCGCATTTGCCGCGCCGGTGCCGGGCATCATCCTGCCGATCAATCTGGCTCAGGTAGGCGGGACACTGATTTGGCAGTAGGTCAGTTTCCTGTGCGCTTCCAAAGGCGTGTCGATCGGCATCCAGTTCCAGAACAAGGCGATGACGGGGCTGTTCGGCGGCGAAGGCTTCATCATGCAAAAGCTCCAAGGCGATGGCTGGGTGTTCGTCCAGATGGGCGGCACGCTGATCGAACGCGATCTGGTTGCTGGGCAGCGACTGCATGTCGATACCGGGTGCGTTGCCGCTTATACGCCGTCGGTTGATTTCGACATTGTGCGCGCGGGCAATGTGAAGAGCATGGTGTTCGGCGGCGAAGGCGCGTTCTTCGCGGCGCTGACCGGACCGGGGCATGTCTGGATACAGTCGCTGCCCTTTGCGCGGCTGTCGGCGCGGGTGATTGCAGCGGCGGGTGTTCGCGGTGGCCAATCGCGCGGCGAAGGCTCGTTGCTCGGCGGATTGGGAGATCTGATCGATGGCGATTGACGTCATGATTTGCAATTTCGGGACCTTGGGCCTATATCGGACACGCTGAACGTCGCTTGCGGCGGATAATCGACCTGCTTTGGGCCCTTCGGGGCAACGCGGCGCGCTCTCTTGTCCCTCTCACTGCTTCTCGACGCCGGGATGTTCGCATGCTGCGTTCATGCCCGACTTACTTAGGGACAAGGAACCCTGTTATGATTACCGGAACCGTGAAATTTTTCAATGCCGACAAGGGCTATGGCTTCATCGCGCCTGAAGGCGGCGGGGGCGATGCCTTCGTGCATATTTCTGCAGTCGAACGTGCCGGGATGCGCACACTCGATAAGGATCAGCGCGTGACTTACGAACTCGAAACCGACCAGCGCGGCAAGACTTCGGCAGTGAACCTGCAGTCAGCGTAAGCTGAATTTCGGGCGGCGCGGTGCTGGTCACCGCGCCGTCTAATTTCTGACCATTTTGCGCGAGGATATCGATGTCGACACTCGACTTTTATCGCGCCCAGGCTGCCAAAGCCAACAAGGACGCTGCCGAAACCGCGCTCGATAATGTGCGAGACCGCAATTTGCGCGCCGCTGCGGCATGGGATGCGATGGCGCAGCAGATCGAACGCACGCTTGCAATGAAGGCCGATCGTCCCCAGTCCTGACGGATTGGCAGCCGACCGGCCCGTTGCCGATCAGATTTTTTCAACCAGTTCGGGCACGACCTTGAACAGGTCTCCGACAAGGCCGATGTCCGCTACCTGGAAAATCGGGGCGTCTTCATCCTTGTTGATTGCGATGATCGTCTTGGAATCCTTCATGCCCGCCAGATGCTGGATCGCGCCTGAGATGCCCACGGCGACATAGACTTCAGGCGCCACAATCTTGCCGGTTTGGCCTACCTGATAGTCATTGGGGACATAGCCTGCATCGACCGCCGCGCGGCTTGCGCCGACTGCTGCACCCAGCTTGTCGGCGAGCGGGAGGATGGTCGATTCAAACGTCGAAGCGTCCTTCAGCGCGCGTCCACCCGATACGATAATTTTCGCGCTGGTAAGTTCAGGACGTTCGAGCTTAACGATTTCTGCACCGACAAAGCTCGAAATGCCCGCTTCGCCCGGTCCGCCTACGGCTTCGACACCTGCAGAACCGCCTTCGGTTGCGGCCTTTGCAAACGCCGTGCCGCGCACAGTGATCACCTTTTTGGCGTCACTCGACTGGACAGTGGCAATTGCGTTGCCTGCATAGATCGGGCGTGTGAACGTGTCGGCGCTTTCGACCGACAGAATGTCGCTGATCTGCATGACATCAAGCAACGCCGCGACGCGCGGCGCGATATTCTTGCCGTGCGCGGTCGCAGGCGCAAGGAACGCGTCATAACCAGCCATCAAACTCTGCAAGAGCGGTGCGACGTTTTCAGCAAGCTGGTTTGCAAACGCCGCATCGTTGGCGAGCAGCACTTTCGATACGCCTGCGACCTTCGCGGCCTGATCGGCAACACCGGCACAGCCATTGCCTGCGACGAGCACATGGACATCGCCGAGCTGGCCAGCGGCAGTCACGACGGCGAGTGTGGCATCCTTGAGC
>JANPIQ010000043.1:0-3076 GCA_031425075.1 Sphingomonadales bacterium | reverse complement strand
CATAGATCAGCGTGGATTTGGAATCGGTGAAGGCCCAATGCTGGACGAGATAGAAGATCAGGATCGCGCGCATCCCGTAGTAGGAAAATCGTTCCCACATTTCGGCAAAGAACAACATGTATAGGCCTTTGGGGTGGCCTGCAAAATCAGGTTCTTTTTGTGTGGCAATCTTCGCGCCGATGGTGAGAAATATGCCAAGCACAACGACAGCGATTGCCGCAATCCAATCGGCTTCGTTCCACAATCCCATGTTTTTCAAAACGCCCTACCCTTATGATTGCGCACGTCTTGTTCGCGTGCGCTGCAAAGATGATGCAAGAGCCTAGCGCCGGTTGCGACTGGTTTCCAAGCAATTTTATGACGCTGAGCAGGATATCGTTGGCAGTTCACGGACATCCTCCCCGTCTGCCGGAAGGATTAGGCCGCCAGCGTCTCGGCATCGACCGCGTAGAGCAATGCGGCCCCCGCAATCGCACCTGCCTGCTTGCCCGTCGCTTCAGCGACGATGCAATCGAGGAAAAACGCAGCAACCGCCTGCTTGCTGCGCAGAAATGCCGGATCGCCTTCGCCCGCCGCCAGCCGCCGCGCCGCCTCGCGCGATTGGCGTTCGAGCAACCAGCCTGCCACCGCCACCGCGCACATGTCGAGAAACGGCTGCGATCCCGCCAGCCGGTCGTCATGGCTCGCCGCGAGCATCCAGCCGGTGACCGCTTCAACCGCATCGATCAGCGCGATCAGCCGGGAATGTCCGGCCTCGGCGCGCATGTCGGCGACCAGCGCCAGCAACCCAGCACCGCCATCGCCGGTCAGCTTGCGGCCGACGAGGTCGGCAGCTTGAATGCCGTTGGTGCCTTCATAGATCGGCGCGATCCGCGCGTCGCGGTAATGCTGCGCCGCGCCGGTTTCCTCGACAAACCCCATCCCGCCATGGACCTGGATACCGATCGAGGCGACTTCGCAGCCCATGTCGGTGCCCCAGCTTTTGGCGAGCGGCGTCAGGATATCGAGCCGCGTCTTTGCCCCCTCGATTCCCAGGTGCGCGGCGTCGACCTGCGATGCAGCGAGATAGAGCAGCGCCCTTCCCCCTTGCGTCAGCGCCTTCCTGCGCAAGATCATCCGGCGGACATCGGGAAACTCGATGATTGCTTTGCCCGATTGCACTCGGTCGCGCGCGTAATGAATCGCTGCCTGCGTTGCGCGTTCGCCGATCTGCACACCTTGCAGCCCGACATTGAGCCGGGCATTGTTCATCATCGTGAACATCGCGCGCATTCCGCCCATTTCGGGGCCGATCATCCAGCCGGTGGCGCCGCCCTCATCGCCATAGGTCATCACGCAGGTCGGCGAGGCATGGATGCCAAGTTTATGCTCGATCGACGCACAGCGCAGATCGTTGGGGCTGCCATCTGGGAGGATCTTGGGGACAAGGAACAGCGAAATCCCTTTGGTTCCCACAGGCGCCCCCGGCGTCCGCGCGAGGACAAGGTGGACGATGTTGTCAGCCAGATCATGTTCGCCGAAGGTGATGTAGATCTTGGTGCCCCTGATTCGGTAAGACCCGTCGAGCGCGGGCTCGGCTACGGTCCGCAGCGCGCCGACGTCCGAACCCGCCTGCGGCTCTGTCAGGTTCATCGTCCCGGTCCATTCGCCGCTGATCAGCTTGGGAAGGTATATCGCCTGCTGTTCAGGGCTGCCATGCGCGGCGAGCGCCTCGATTGCCCCTGACGTCAGGATGGGGCAGAGCGTGAACCCCATATTGGCACTTCCCAGATCTTCGAGCACGACAAATTGCAGCGCGAAGGGCAATCCCTGGCCGCCGAAGCCTTCGGGGCCATTGAGCGTATTCCACCCGCCCTCGACAAACCCCTGATACGCCTCGCGAAAGCCCGGAGGCATCATGACCTTCCCGTCGGCAAGCCTGGGCGCGTGCGTATCTCCAATGCGGTTGGTGGGCGCCCATATGCCCTCTGCAAACGCGCCCGCGCCAGCGAGGATCGCATCGATCAGGTCAGGCGTCGCTGCGGAATATGTCGGGTGCGCGGCGAGTTCGGCAATGCGGCTAACGGTTTCAAGGACGAAGCGCTGTTCGGCAATGGGGGCGGTGTAGGTCATGCGCGCGAGATGGCGGAGTTGCGCAGATTCTGCAACGTTGGGCGCAAGGTATTACAATCCGAGGTCGGGAAAGGGTTACCAGACAATTGGTTGGCGGTTACACGCGCCACCCAAAAAAGCGAAGCCGGGCATCCAGCGCCGGGCGATGGTAAGAAAGGCGTCCACCGCCCCCCTTGCATTAATTTGCCTGACAAACCGTGTCTGGCCGCTTAAACAATGTGCCTGCAACCGGGTCGCACGTTCGGTATGCGCAGATTCAATAAGGGCCAGTAGCGCATGCCGCGTCAAAAGATCGAGCTTGAAACCAAGGGCACCGAACTCGTCGAGACAACCGATGTCGGGGCGCCTGAACAGAATTCGTTTGCCGAAGCGATTGACGCGGTCGGCACCGGATCGATGCTGGGATACCGGCTCGAACAGCAGGCGGCGCTATCGAACTTTGGGATGGAGGCGCTGAAATCTTCGGGCGTCCCCGATCTGCTTGAAGAGGCCGCCAAAACCGCGGCGCTGGGGATGCGCGCGGGGCTGTCCAAGATTCTCGAATATCGCAAGGCAGAAAACGATCTGCTGGTGCGCGCAGGCGTCGGATGGCGCGCAGGCGTGATCGGTGTCGTTTCGTTCGGGGCCGATCTCGAATCGCCCGCAGGCTATGCGT
The DNA here is from genome assembly GCA_031425075.1 of Sphingomonadales bacterium. Lineage (GTDB taxonomy): Bacteria > Pseudomonadota > Alphaproteobacteria > Sphingomonadales > Sphingomonadaceae > Aquisediminimonas. The sequence continues at coordinate 309 of JANPIQ010000043.1, read as the reverse complement.
TCCACACCGGATCGCCGGTCATTTCGAATCACCTCGAAGGCGAAGAGCAATTCCGCACCCCGCTGCTGATGATCGAACATGGCGTCAAACGCGCGATCAACGTGCTGATCACCTATGGCGGCGGGCGATGGGGCGTGCTCGAAGTCGATAGTTCGTCAGCTGGCGAGTTCGAAGCGGCCGATCTGGCATTCTTGCAAGGCCTGGCCAATTTCATTGGCGTCGCGCTCGACCGGCAGGTGGCCGAGGACAAATTGTCGCAAACGCTCGCTTATCAGAAGCTGCTGGTTCAAGAGGCCAGCCACCGTGTCA
>JANPIQ010000042.1:0-5672 GCA_031425075.1 Sphingomonadales bacterium | reverse complement strand
CGATCCGAACGATCCGCAAAGCAATCTGACATCGGACACGACATCGATCCTGTTTGTGCGCGGCGATCAGCCGATGGCCACGAGCGGCCTTGCCAAACCGCTCGAGGCCAAGGCCGGGACGAAGTATGAATATAGCTCGATCACGTCGCTGCTGCTGTCCGAACTCATCACCCGCGCGCTGACGCCCAGCCCCGACCCCAAGACCCGCGCTGCTGCCTACACCGCATTCGCCGAAGAACGGCTGTTCAAACCCGCAGGCATCACCAGCGCATTCATGGAGTTCGACAGCGCGGGGACACAGATCGGTGGTTCGATCATCTATATGACATTGGACGATTGGGGCCGCTTCGGCAGCCTGCTACTCGACGGCAAGGGCGAAGACGGGACGCAAGCCATTGCACCCGACTGGCTCACCTTCCTGCGCGCGCCCAGTCCCACCGACTCAGGCTATGGTGGCCATGTCTGGCTGAATCGCCCGCGCTCGGGGCCCGAAGGCAAAGCCACCGCGATGTTCCCCGGCAAGGGTCCCGAAAGCGCGTTTGCCGCGATCGGCCATCTCGGCCAATATGTGATTGTCTCGCCCGAACAGAAACTCGTGCTCGTCCGCCTCGGCAAAACCAACGATGGCGAGCTTGGCCCTGTGCGCAAAGCGCTCGGCGATGTCGTTGCTTCTGTCACGAAAGTCCGCTGATGCCCAGTGTCTCCTCTCGTCTCGTCGGTTTCCTTCTCCGCACGACCGGCGTGTTCAAGAAACGCTACGCAAGCGCAGCCGGGCTAACCAAAGGCATCGCCGCCGCTCGTGCTGCAAAGCCGCAATTGCCGACTGACAAGATGCGCGCCAAAGTGTCAGTAAGCGAACGGCAGGTCGCGGGGCGCAGCGTGTGGGACATCGCGCCCAAATCAGGCAACCCTGCCGCGTACATGCTCTACTTCCACGGCGGCGGCTATGTTTACCCGGCTGCCGACGTCCACTGGGCATTCTACGGGCATCTCGCCGAACAACATGGGCTGGCGATTACCGCACCGCTTTATCCGCTGGCGCCCGAAGCCAGCGCGGAAGAGGCAAATGCGTTCGCGCTGGCGGCGTATCGCGACTTTCTTGACCGGCATGATGGTGCGTTCGTCCTCGGCGGCGATTCGGCCGGTGCCGGGCTGGCGGCGGCCACGGCAATGGCAGCGCGCGATGCCGGGCTACAGATGCCATCGGGGCTGGTGCTCGTCTGCCCTTGGCTCGATGGCAGCGCGAGCCATCCTGACCAACCCGCGATCGAGCCGCGCGACTCGATCCTCGGCATTCCCGGCATCCGCGAGGCGGCCAAACTCTACGCGCGCGACCTGCCCGTCACTGACACGAAGGTCAGCCCGATCAACGGCGACTGGCAAGGCTTGCCCCCGATCCTGAGCTTCGGCGGCGGCGATGACATCCTTGTCACCGACGCGCGCACATTGAAGGCCAAAGTGCCCGCCACCGACTATGACGAGCGCGCCGGCCTGATGCACGATTGGCCACTATTCTTCTTCCCCGAATCGCGCGACGCACAGGCGAAGATTGCGGCGTTCGCGAATTCCCGAACGGCGGGCTGACCATAGGGTAATGGACGTTCGACGAATTGTCCTAGACTGGTGACGAAGCCGTTTTCCTAGAACCTGGACGCTGTGGCAAACTGGGCACATGACAACATGCTTTTCTTCGTACGACACCGACGCACTGGGGCGTTCTGAGACTCCTGCCGCGCCAAACTGGACAAAGTTGACAAACGCAGCCTTCGCATGCGCCAAGTTTGTCAAGTTTGGGCCTTTTAGCGGGTGCGGCCACCCCCCGTTTAACTCTCAAATCCGTGAGAAACCCGCCATTTTTTGCCAATATCGCCCTGCCCTCTCCAAAACCGCCTTTCCACGACCCGCGCACCCGAATAGATGTTCCCCATGATCCAAACCCTCCCCCCCGAATGGGCCCCGCATGACAGCGTTTGGATCGGCTTTCCTTCCGATCCCGATCTGTGGCTCGACGATCTTGAGGGCGCGCAGGCCGAGGTGGCCGCGTTCGCTCGCGCGGTGCATGCAGGTGGCAAAGGCGAACGCGTTCGGTTGGTCTGCGCCAACCGGATTGCCGAAGAGGCCGCACAGGCGCTCGCGGGTGAGTGCGCGGAGATTGTCTCGGCCCCGTTCTTCGATATCTGGCTCCGCGATACCGGGCCGATTGTCGTGAACAATGACGGTGCGCCGCTGGGTCTTGATTATCGCGGCAATGGCTGGGGCGGGAAATATCCCTCGCCGCTCGACGATGCGCTCGCAGCGTTGCTGTGCGCGCAAAGTGGGCTGCCGCGTGAAGAACGGGTCTGGATCCTGGAAGGCGGCGCGATCGATGTCGATGGCGCGGGGCTGTGCGTGACGACGGGGCAATGCATGCTCAACCCCAACCGCAATCCCAATCTGGCGCGGCGTGACATCGAGGCGCGGCTTGCCGCCGATCTCGGGCTCGAACAGATGCTGTGGCTCGGTGTGGGCCTCGTCAACGATCATACCGACGGCCATGTCGATAATCTCGCGCGGTTCGTGGCTCCGGGCGTGCTGGCCCTGCCCGAAGCGAGCGGCGATGACGATCCCAACGCGCATGTCTTTGCCGATGCCATCGAACGAGCCCGCGACTGGCCGGTCGAGATCGTCCGCATTCCGTCTGCGGGGCTGCATCTCGATGAAGACGGCAAGCCAGTGCCTGCGAGCCATATGAACTTCTACATCGGCAACGCGGCGGTGATCGTGCCGCTCTATGGTGGCCCGTCGGATAGCGCCGCGCTGTTTGCGATCGACAAGCTGTTCCCGGGCCGCGAGACCGTTGGCCTGCCCGCCAACCACCTCCTGACCGGCGGCGGCAGCTTCCACTGCATCAGCCAGCAGGTGCCGACATTATGATGACCGACAACCACGGCAGTATCGTCATGCGTCGTCTTGTCAGTCTCGCGATGCTTATCGTCGGCGGGTGTAGCGACACTCCGCAAAACCCGCGTGGCGTGGCCGATGACGAAACACTGTTGAGCGTCAGCGCGACCGGGCAGGCCGAGACGCGCCCCGATATGGCGAGCTTCCTTGTCGGCGTCGAAACTATCCGCCCGACGTCGCGCGATGCCAGCGCCGCCAACGCCGCCGCGATGGACAAACTGGTGGCGGCGCTCGCCGCACAAGGGGTCTCCGACAAGGATATCCAGACACGCAACCTGTCGATCTCGCGGATCGAATACGGCCGCAACAAGGGTCAATTCAGCGCCAATAACCAGGTGACGGTGCGCGTTCGCAATGTGGACAAGGCAAGCGCCGCAATCGGGGCGGCAACCGATGCGGGCGCGAACGTGTTGCAAGGGCCGACGCTCGGGCTGTCCAACCCCGAAAAGGCCCGGCTGTCGGCCTATGGCAACGCCTATCGGGCGGCCAAGGCGCGCGCCGATGCCTATGCAGAGGCGGCGGGAATGACCGTTTCTCGGGTGTTGGTGATCCGTGATGGCGGTGGTGGCGTTTCGGGGCCAATGCCATATGACATGGCAATGGCTGAACAGGCCGCGACGGTGGCCCCCGTCGCCGCAGGCCCGCCGGTGCGGATCGGCACCGATATAGACACCGTGACCGTGCAGGTCGATTTTGCGCTCGAGGCGAAATAACGGTGGCGGCCTTCTGGACCAAAGCGCTGATCTCAGGCCTGCTCGTCGCATTCGCTGCGACGATTGCCAGGCGCCAGCCTGCGCTCGGGTCGCTGATCGTCTCATTGCCTCTGGTGTCGGTGCTCAGCATGATCTGGCTGTGGCGCGACGGGGCGAGCGGCGAGGCGATGGCGCGCTATGTCCAAGGCACATTCTGGTTCTTCCTGCCCTCGATCCCGATGTTTCTGATCATCCCCATGCTGTTGCGCAAAGGGCTGGGATTCTGGCCCGCGCTCGGCATCGGTTGTCTCGTCACAATAGCACTCTATCTGATGATGGTGCCGGTCGCGGCACGGCTCGGTTTCAGGATTGACGCATGACCCACAAAATCACCGTTGCCGCGATCCAGTGCGCGCTTGGCGGGTCGACCGCCGACAATATCGCCACCGTCGAAGCGCATGTGCGCGAGGCGGCGCAGCATGGTGCGAAGATCATCCTGCCGCCCGAATTGTTCGAGGCTCCGTATTTCTGCCAGAAGCAGGAGCTTGGCTGGTTCGCGCTGGCGAAGCCGGTTGCCGAACACCCCAGCGTCATCGCGATGCAGGCGCTCGCGGCCGAATTGCAGGTCTGCATCCCGACGAGCTTTTTCGAAGCCGATGGCCCGCATTATTACAACAGTCTCGCAATGATCGACGACACCGGCCAGATCATGGGCGTCTATCGCAAGAGTCATATCCCCGACGGGCCGGGCTATTCGGAGAAATTCTATTTCCGCCCCGGCAATACCGGCTTCAAAGTGTGGAACACCAAATATGGCCGCATCGGTGTGGGCATCTGCTGGGACCAATGGTATCCGGAAACCGCGCGCGCGATGATGCTGATGGGGGCGGACATATTGATGTTTCCGACAGCGATCGGCGATGAACCCGAGGCCGAAGACCTCGATACCTCGCGGCTATGGCGGCGCGCAATGATCGGCCACGCGGTCTCGAACGTTGTGCCAGTGGTCGCAAGCAATCGCATCGGCACCGAAATCCTCCATGATAACAAGGGCCAGACCTATTACGGCCACAGCTTCATCGCCAACGAACGCGGCGATCTGGTCGCGGTATATGGCGCGGGCGAGAATGGCGTGCTGGTCGCGGAGTTTGATCTGGATCAGGTGCGGCAGAACAGGGCTGCGTTCGGGTTTTTCAGGGACCGGCGGCCGGTGTTGTATGGACGAATAGTGGAGGATGTTTGAAATTATGTCTTTTGCACTTGCTCTGTCAGCTGCAGTTTGGACTCAGCCTTCGCCCGTCTCACTGTCCGCATTGCAAACGGAGGGATGGACGAAAGAGCAGCTTGCCGAGGGCGAGTATCTCTGGCCGTCAATCGAAGAGCAATGTGGCAAGAGAGTCGAGTGCTTGAAAGTAGAAATGCCAAAGCTAGTCGATGCTGTAAATGCAGTTGCCGAACTTGATTATCGTTTCGGATACCTCAGCATAGTTCGTAGAGCGAGGGACCACTGTCGATCTTCCTCACCGGCAAGAATTGACATAACCAAATATGCTACCTGCATGAGAGGTCTGTCAATTTCGTCGAAACAGATCGTGCATCAAACCCTCAGCTATAAGACTTTGGGAGTTTCATGTGACGGGTATGATGCGCTGGAGGACGGAATGGACCCACGTGAGATTTCGTTGCTCTTAGGCCGATATGGAACTCAGCTATCTCGTGCGCAAATCGGCAATCAGTCAAGTTCAGCCTATGAATGGAAAACGCGTAATGGCGCGATCAACATTGTGCTTCAAAACGGTCGGATGGCAGCAAAAGGGCAGTTCAATATCTGCTGATCGCCATCGCCCGCGCGAACACTGCTTCAAACATCGCTGCGCTCAGCCGCCCCGTGTTTTGATTGTATCGGCTGCAATGATAGCTGTCGATCAGTACGCGACCATCGGGGAGCTGGTGTGCGGCGAGGTGGCCGAATTTGGCTTTGCTTGGCGACATGCCGAACAGCTTGAGGGCCGAATTGTGCGCGATCTGGCCGAGCGCGAC
>JANPIQ010000041.1:0-9930 GCA_031425075.1 Sphingomonadales bacterium | reverse complement strand
GTAAGTCACCCAATTGCCATAGCGTTCGACAAGCCAGTTGCGCACTTCATTGGGCGACTGGCCCTCATCGATCTTTCGCCGGATGAGCGCGCGCATATCGCCCGCCATATCGGCATCCGAATCGGCGATCGACTGTCCCTGACACACGAGGCAGCGCACCGATTCCATCAGCGCCTTGGCCTTTTTCTCCTTGGCGGGGTCGTCAAGCTGGACGTTGGCATAATGGGCGTCGGGCATCAGCGAGTTGGCATGGGCGGGGGTGGTAAGGAGAATAAGCAGCGCCAACGCAAGTCCGCCCGGTTTACAGGGAGGTGGCAGTGCAAAGCGCTGACGGAGGGGGGCATCAGAAGGCACCTCTCCCAGACACCCCCCTCCACCATTCCGTGGTCCCCCTCGCCGTAAACGGGAAGGATTTGAGTTCCCCATCACCGCGCCTTCTCTAGCGCGGCCAGCAAATCGGGCACATCTTCGGCGCGAACATCGCCGATATGCTGATGCCGGATAATGCCATTGCCGTCGATCACGAAACTTTCGGGCACACCCGACGACCCGATCGAGATTTGCACCTGCCCTGCAACATCGGAGCCGATCCGCTGATATGGATTGCCATTGCGGTCGAGGAAGCGCGCGACATCCTGTGGCCGGTCACGAATGGCGATGGCGTCGATCGGCACACCGCGCTGTTTCATTTCGAGCAGGATCGGCGCCTCGGCAATGCAGGGCACACACCAACTGGCAAAGACGTTGAGGATCCGCGGCTCGCCTTCCTTAAAATTGGCACTGCCCAATCCTGCCGCACCCTTGGTTGCGGGCGGCAACGAAAATGTCGGCAATGGCTTGCCGATCATCTTTGACGGGATCTCTTTCGATGCCGGATTACGCAGCCCGTAAGCCACAAAGCCGAAAAACAGCGAAAACAATGCCAGAGGAATCCAGAGCCATGGACGTTTCATGCCATTGCGATCTTTTTGCCGAGCATGTCACGGCGGAACCGACCGATCAGCGCAAGGAACCCGCCGAACGCGATCAGGATGCCGCCGAACCAGATGAACGTCACAAAAGGTTTCCACCACATGCGAAGCTGCCAGCGCCCGCTTTGAGGCTCTTGCTTGCCCAGCACCAGATAAAGCTGCCCGTCCCAGGCGGTGTGGAGCGCCGCTTCGCTGGTTTCGGTTGCCGGATTGGGGAACATCCGTGCCTGCGGGTTTGCTGTCCACACTTCGCCATCGCCGCGCCGCACCTCGAGTTCGGCTTCGAGCGCGGTCCAGTTCGGGCCCGCCATTGGGGTAACCTGTTTGAAGGTAACGCTATACGGGCCGACCTTGTGGGTTTCGCCTGGCGTGGCCGCAACAAGCACCTCCTTGATGAAGGCGGTCTCCGCCGCCATTCCACCGAGCGACATCGCGATCCCAAGATGCGCAATCACCGCGCCCCATGTGAAGAGCGGGGTTCGCCGGAGATTCCGGCCCCATAATGGGGCAAGGCTGCCGATGGCAACACCGCCTGCGAGCAAGAGACCGAGCAGCGGGAGAATGCCGATGTCAGGCGACCAGATGGCAAGGCCCAACCCAGTCGCCGCAATCACCAGCGCGGGGATGGCAAGCCTTTGCCCCAATGCTTTGAACTGGTCACGCCGCCACCGCATCAACGGCCCTGCCACCATGATCAGGACGAGCAGCAGTGTCAGCGGTCCTGTGGTGGCATTAAAATAGGGTGGCCCGACTGAAAGCTTTTCGCCAGTCACCGCCTCAACGCCGAGCGGGTAGAGCGTGCCAACGAACACAATCCCGAGAATGGCGGACAGGATCAGATTGTTTGCGACCAGTGCACCTTCACGGCTGACGAAATCGAACTGGCTGCCTTCGCGCACCGTGGAGATGCGCAACGCGAACAGCGCCATCGCGCCGCCAATATAGATGGCGAGCAACGCAAGGATAAAGCTGCCGCGCTGCGGATCGACCGCAAACGCGTGGACGCTGGTCAGAATACCCGATCGCACCAGAAACGTACCGATCATCGACATCGAAAACGCAATCACCGCAAGCATGACGGTCCACGCCCGCAAACCGTCGCGTGTGGCGAGCACCGTGACAGAATGGAGCAATGCGGTTGTCGCCAGCCACGGCATCAGCGACGCATTTTCAACGGGATCCCAGAACCACCAGCCTCCCCACCCCAACTCATAATACGCCCAGTAACTGCCTGCGACGATGCCAAGCGTCAGGAAAATCCAAGCGCCCAGCACCCATGGCCGCATCGCACGGGCAAAATCGCGTCCGACATCGCGGGTAATCAAGGCGCCGACGGCAAAGCTGAACGCCACCGACATGCCGACATACCCGAAATAGAGCGTCGGCGGATGAAAGGCGAGGCCCGGGTCCTGCAGCAGCGGGTTCAATCCCTGCCCATCGGCGGCGGGCAATGGCAGCCGCTCGAATGGGTTCGATGCAAACAGCAGGAAGGCAAAAAAGCCGATCGCAATTGCCGCCTGTGCCGCCAGCGTTGCGATCTGCGTGTTGGGCTTCAAAGATTTTTCGAACAAAGCCACCAGCGCGCCGGACACCCCAAGGATCGCCACCCATAGCAGCATCGAGCCTTCGTGGTTCCCCCAAGTGCCCGAGAATTTATAGAGCAAAGGCTTGGCCGAATGGCTGTTGGTCGCGACCAATTTTACCGACATGTCCGAGATGAGGAACAGCCAGATCAACGCCACAAAAGCGAAGCTGATCAGAACCCCTTGCGCCACGGCAACGGCACGCACGCCGGTCAGCGCCGCGTCATCGCCGCGCGCAAGCGCCATCCATCCGAGCGCAAGCTGCAAAACGGCAAGCGCCGCCGCCAGCCAGAGCAACGCCAGCCCAACCTCTGCAATCATGTGACCTTGCCTGTCTTGTGCCTGTCTCCCGACAATTCGGGCGGTTTGTAATTCTCATCATGCTTTGCAAGGATGTTGGTCGCGACGAACACACCGTTCGCGTCGAGCGCGCCTTCGGCGACAACGCCCGAGTTCTCCTTGAACAGGTCAGGCACGATTCCCCGAAAGCGAACAGGCGTGGTCGACCCCAGATCCTCGACCATGAAGCTGATCGTCACGCCATCCTCATGCTGCTTGATCGACTTGTCGACAACCATCCCACCAAGCCGGATTGCCTCACCCGCAGGCGGCGCCGCCTTGGCAATATCGGCTGGCGAATAGAAATAACTCGCCTTGTCGTCGAGCGCGGTCGCAGCAAGCAGGCCGGCTCCACCGACACTGGCAAGCGCAATCGTTGCAAGGATCAAACGCTGGTTCTTCGCTTTCACAGCTCATCTGCCTTTTTTTCGGCCGCGCGCATTTTTGCATAGCTGAGCCACAGCACGACAATCGTACCGAAGCCTGTAACGCCATAAGCAGCAATGATAAACGGCCAGTGGTTCACCTACGCTTGCCTACCCCGCGGCCAGACGGCGCATCCGCGCCTCGACTTTGGCTTCGGCAAGAATACCGCGCATTCGCATCAACACAATCGCCCCGAACAACAAGCTGAACCCCAAAACCGTCAACCCCAGCGGCCAGAGCAGTTCGGGCGCGATCGATGAGCCCTTCATCGTGATCGATGGCCCCTGATGTAGTGATTTCCACCACACGACAGAGCGATTGATGATCGGAATGTTGATGGCGCCGACGATCCCGAAAATGGCGGTCGCGCGGCTGACTGTCGTGCGTTCGTCGCTGGCATCGGCAAGCGCAATATAGCCGAAATACAGGAACAGCAGAACCAGCATCGACGTCATCCGCCCGTCCCATTCCCACCAGGTACCCCAGGTTGGGCGCCCCCAGATCGATCCGGTCGCAAGGCAGATTGCGGTGAACAGCGCTCCGGGCCACGCAATCGCCCGGCCAGCTGCGCCCGCAAGCGGATGCCGCCAGACAATCTGCATGACAGAGGCAATCGCAATGCCCGTCCAGCCGCCCATTCCAAGCCATGCGGCAGGCACATGAACGTAAAGAATGCGGACGCTTTCGCCCTGCAGATAATCGGCAGGCGTCAGGAACAATCCCGCCCCTGCACCAGTTAAGACCATGATCGCGCCAAGCCAGAACAAGATCGGCGTCAAAGGTCGCGCGATCTTCAGGAACCGGGCAGGATTCGCATAGGCATGCATGTCGGGCGGTGCTTTAGCGCAGCCTTTTGCGCACGTGAAGGGGCTAACCCCTCACGTTATTGCTGATACGCCGTACCCGGCGAGCGCGGCAATCCCAAGAACCCGCAGTACCGACCAGTTCAGTGCGAACAGCATGATAGCGGCGAAAATCGCGAGGCCAGCCGCCTGCGGATTGAAAGTCGTTCCGTCAGGCACGTACAACCGCACGGGCCCAAAGTTCGTTTCTCCTACCTCGCCAAAAAGCACGTGGAGCGCAAACCAGACAGTCAGATTTGCAATGACCCCGACAACACTCGCCGTGATCGCCGCCAAAGCGCCCTTAAGCCGCGGCATCGCCTGCATGCGGTCGATCCACGGAGCAAAACTGAATATCCACAAGAAGCACGGTGCAAACGTGACCCATGTGGTCAATCCGGCCCCGATCAATCCGGCCAACATCGGCGTGAACGGTTCGGGCGCGCGATACGCAGCCAGAAATCCGACAAACTGGGTGACAAGGATCAACGGCCCCGGCGTCGTTTCCGCAAGCCCCAGTCCATCGGCCATCTCGGGCGCCGTTAACCAGCCAAATTGCTGCACTGCTTCCTGCGCCATATAGGCAAGCACGGCATACGCACCGCCAAAGGTTACCGCAGCGAGTTGCGAAAAGAACACGCCGATATCCCACAGCACGTGCTGCTGCCCGAAGATCGCGAGGATTAGCAGCAGCGGGAAAACCCAGATCGCGGCCCATATCGCGGCGACACCAAGGCTCGCCTGCCAACGCGGTGCAGGTCCGATCGCAACTGCCCCCGGCCTGATCGCCAATAAGTCGGGATATCTTGCCGCGAGCAGGAAACCGATGGCCCCCGTGCCCAGAACAACCAGCGGAAAAGGCAGATCGAAAAACAACAACCCGACGAATGCCGCAACCGCGAGGGCCTTGCGCACTGGTCCACCCAACGCGCGCCCGCCGATCCGGATCAGCGCTTGAATAACGATCGCGAGAACTGCGGCTTTCACACCGAGAAACATCGCCGCAAGCCATTCGAGCTGCGCCGCCACAGCATATAGCGTCGAAAGTGCCAGAATCACCAAAGCCCCGGGGATGACGAACAACAGCCCGGCGGCAAGCCCCCCTTTGATTCCATGCAATCGCCAGCCAATCCAGGTGGCAAGCTGCTGCGCTTCGGGGCCCGGCAGCAAATGACAAAAATTAAGGGCGTGAAGAAAATCGCCTTCATCGATCCAGTTCAGATCGTCGATCAGCGTTCTGTGCATGAGCGCGATCTGGCCGGCTGGGCCACCAAAGCTGGTAAAACCGATCCTGGCAAAACACGAAATCATCTGACGAAAACTGGGCTTGGGTGACATGAACGAGACCTCCACTGGCCGCATCGCGCGGGCATGTTGAGGCAACGCTTGAGGCCAAAAGCCCTGTTCGGGAGGTTGCTTGATCCCGGCGCGGTTGGGTTAGCCGATTCGCGTGCAAAATCAACTCGTCGCCTCAATCGCGTTGCTCACCGCAATCTTTTTTCCGACAGCGGTGTCAGCCTATTGTCTATCAAATTAATGGGAATAAGAAGTGGCTCACCGGTGAGGCTTGCCCTACCCTGATTGTCGCGCCGGACCAGATTTGGAGAGATAGGATGCCAGACCTAGATAAGAAGCCGTCGCAGGCAGCCACGAAATTCGAAGACGCCTTCGAATCGATAAAAACAGCTCTCAAAACGCTTCGCTTTGGAGCGATCCAGCTGATTGTTCACGAAGGGCACATCGTCCAACTTGAAGTGACCGAGCGGCACCGGTTCCCCCTATGATCGATCTTGCCCCTCCCAAGGCATGCCCTGCGCACCGACCGGACCACCGGAGGCCCGCTTTTTCACGCCTGGGCGAAACTGGCGCTTCAATAGCGTGAACTGGCGCGGAAACCGTTGCCGTGGCTTGTGCCGCTCGCGAGACGTGCTAGCTCGCGCAAGAAGACAGGGGGGCTGGTAGTTTGGACGTGTTCACTCTCGACAACCTGAACGCAATCCTGCCCTTCATCGCGATCGGGTTTGTGGCGCAGCTTATCGATGGCGCGCTCGGCATGGCGTTCGGCGTTATTACGAACACACTGCTGGTAAGCGTAATGGGTGTTGCTCCGGCGCGCGCGTCGGCGAGCGTCCATCTTGTCGAAACCTTCACGACAGCTGCGTCGGCGGTAAGCCACATCATTCATCGCAATGTCGATTGGCGGCTGTTTTCCCGCCTGGTTGTGCCGGGCATGGCGGGCGGAATTGCTGGAGCCTATATATTGTCGAACATCGACGCTTCGGTCGCGCGCCCTTTTGTGATGACCTATCTGGCGGCAATCGGATTTTATCTTCTGTGGCGCTGGTGGTCGGCTGATCACGGACGTCCGCATCGACCCGCAAAACATGTTATCCCGCTGGGCCTTGTGGGAGGGTTCCTCGATGCGGCCGGCGGTGGCGGCTGGGGACCTGTCGTCACGTCGAACCTGTTGGTCCAGGGTACCGAGCTGCGGACGACCATTGGCACTGTCAACACCGCCGAATTTTTCCTGACCACGACGATCTCTGCCACATTTATCGTCACGATCGGGATCGAGGCATTTTCGATTGCTGCGGTCGGGCTGATCGTCGGCGGGCTGATGGCGGCCCCGCTGGGTGCCATATTGGTGAAACGCATTTCGTCGCAGCGACTGTTGCTCCTCGTCGGAACCGTCCTCACGGCAACCAGCCTGTTCAGCCTCTGGAAGGCATTGAACTAATCCCTGCCGATCAATGCCCGCGCCATGGCATCGGCAACCTGATCCGGTGTGCGACCACTGGCTTCGCTTTCGTCCCAGATACCATCGAGCCTTGCCGGGATTTCATCGATCTTCGCATCGACCGCAATCGCATCGGCATCTTCGAGATATTGCATGGCCACGTTGATGATCCCGCCAGCATTGATCACATAATCGGGCGCGTACAAAATGTTGCGATCGCGCAACAGATCGCCATGCGCCGGTTTGGCGAGCTGATTATTGGCACCTCCTGCGACGGCCTTTACGCGCAACGACGGGATCGACTGATCAGTCAGGATCGCGCCAAGCGCACACGGGCTGAGGATATCAGCTTCGACGCGCAGGATTCCATCGGCAGGAACCTTCGTCGCTCCCAATTCGCAGGCCAGGCTGGCAGCGCGTTCGTCGTTGGCATCGGCAATTGTCAGTCGAGCGCCATCTGCCGCAAGCCGTCTTGCGACGCCGCCGCCTACGCTGCCGACACCCTGAATCGCCACATGAACCCCTGCCATGCTATCGGTGCCCAGTGCGCGCCGTGCGGCCGCCCTGACGCCAAGATAGACACCCAGCGCAGTCGAAGGGCCAGGATCGCCACCGGCACCGCCCGCGCGCGGTGGCAGCCCCGAAACATGCCGCGTCGAATTCGCGATGGTCATCATGTCGGCGGCGGTCATCCCCACATCCTGAGCCGTTACGTAAACGCCTCCCAGCGATTCAACCGATCGGGCAAAACTTTCCAGCAATTGCAGCGATTTCTGGCCATCGGGGTCGGCAAGGATAACGCCTTTTCCGCCGCCCATGGCAAGCCCCGCCATGGCGTTCTTGTAACTCATCCCGCGCGAAAGCCGCAGGGCATCTGTGACTGCCGCATCGGCGCTGGCATAATGCCAGAACCGAGCGCCGCCGCCAGCAGGGCCACGATATGTCGAATGGACCGCAATGATCGCGGTCAGCCCGGCCGCAGGATCGCGGAACAGATGCACGCCTTCATGTTCGTCAAAGTCGGGAAGATCCCAGACCGCAGCCATAATGAACCTCAGATGTCAGGAAATTTAGCTGCCGATAGGCGCAATGACTTTGCGCGGCAAGAAGCACGATCAAGAGAAAATGGGGCGATCGAGGGGATCCGAACCCCCGGCCTCCGGTACCACAAACCGGCGCTCTAACCAACTGAGCTACGACCGCCACACGCTCTTGATCGCAGCGCCTTTACGATTTGGCAGCAAGCAACGTCAAGCAAGGATCGCGTCAGCGTCGCGCAAGTCCGGGGCGGCGATCGCTTGTAACTGGCATCGAAACCCCGGGCACGGGCGCTGCAAATGGCTTCACCCGCGCCTTGGCCGGATCGATTTCGCGGTCGAACCTGATTCCCATTCGGGTTTCTGTCGACCAGGCTACATGGCCAGTGATTTTGCCGAGATTACGGACATCGACCTTCACATTCGTGCCCTTTGCTGTGATGACGGCGAAATCGACCATCATGCCGCCTGCAGAAATATTGCGAACCCGCACTTCATGCAGCAGCTCGTCGCCTTCGAAACGCAGCGTAGCGCCCAGGTAGATACTGTTGCGCGGCTTTCCGCGCTGAATGGCAGACTCAGGGGGATCGATGGGGTGCGAAAACAAGCTCATGATCATGGGTTAACAGCGAAATGTTGGAAAAAGCTTAACCTCGATGTCGCTCCTCGGCATTATTCGTCGCGCGAAATTTTCTCGTTTCGCTCATGTCGCTCCTGCGCTTCGACAGTCATCGTGGCGATCGGGCGCGCTTCAAGTCTCGCCAGCGCGATCGGCTCGCCTGTGACTTCGCAATAGCCATATTCGCCAGCCTCAATACGTTTGACCGCGGCATCAATCTTGGCGACAAGCTTCCGCTGCCTGTCGCGCGTGCGCAGTTCCAACGACCAGTCGGTTTCGCTCGATGCTCTGTCGGTCACGTCGGGCTCACGCAGCGAATCGTTCTGTAACGTGACCAACGTGTCGGCCGAATCGCGCAAGATCGCATCTTTCCACGCCATGAGTTTGTGCCGGAAATAATCGAGCTGGCGAGGACCCATGAACTCTTCCGAATCGGTGGGCCGATACCCTGAATTGGAAGGCGGTGGACCATCGACCGGGTCAGGACCACTTCCCGCTTGTTCGTTATGACCAAGAACAACCGTCATTGCCACCGTCCCACTGAAACTGTCGCTGCGCGCAGACCTGTCCTGCGGGCGCGCCTATATCGTGGCGATTCTGGCTGCACAAGCAGCGATCCGCGAACGGTAAACACTGGCAAGATTGAGCTTCGCCGCCCGGAAAGCCCCCAAATGAGACATTAACCATATTCCACAACCCCGCGACTTGGTGAATCGCCAGTTCCGCGCAATAATAAGGGTTAATCGGGTTGCAGCCATGTCTCCCATCTGCGCCTTTGACCACGATAGGGGCATCGCAGATGGTTTTGGCCATGTGCTGCCCGTTAGGGTATTTTAGGCGGGAAGACGATAATGTCGGTTCGGATGGCTCTTGCAAAACTATGCGCATGCGCATGCGGTGGGGCAGTGATTGGCGGCGGCGCCATGCAGGCAACCAGCCAGCCAACTGCCAAAGCGTATCACGCCAAGGCAAAGCCACACAAAGCCTATAAGAAGAAAATCGTCCGCAAACGTCATGCAGCACGTGCGCCTTCGCGGCGGGTGGTCAAACGGATCAAACGTACCGTCACGACGACAACCGCATCCTGCGCCCCTGCCGTCATCACAATGGCCTCACGCGGCGCAGGGCCATTGCCATTGCCGGTCTTGCCTTACCCATCCGAAGGCCCGATCCTGGGCGGTGGCGGCGGAGTGCCCGTGGTGATCGGTGGTTCGGGCGGATTTGGCGGATTTGGAGGGGGCTTTTTCGGCGGTGGTTTTGGCGGCGGCGGCGGAGGTGGCGGCAGTATCGTCGTTTCGTCAACCAGCAGCGGAGGATCGACATCGTCATCGGGCGGATCGACATCCACAGGCGGATCGGGGGGATCGAGCACGTCG
>JANPIQ010000040.1:0-4646 GCA_031425075.1 Sphingomonadales bacterium | reverse complement strand
TCCATCGGCCCGCCGCCGACCAGCAGCAGTTTTGCCGTCGGGCGCTTTGCGAGCAATTCCGGCATCGCGGCAATCAGATCGTCGAGACCTTCATAATCATAAAAGCTGCCGATGAATCCGATCACCTCATCTCCGGTCGTGATACCCAGGTCGGCAGCGAGCGTATCATCGCGTGGCGGCGGTTCGCCAAACATGGCGAGGTCGACACCGTTGGGAGATACCAAGATCTTGTCAGCAGCGATCCCGCGACCGATCAGATCGCTGCGCAACCCGTCGCAAATCACTGCGACCGCTTCTGCGTGCTTGCATAGCCAAGTTTCAAGCGCCCGCGTTGCGCGATACTTTATCGATCCCTCGGTGCCTGTTCCATTGCCGACAGCGGCGTCTTCCCAGAACGCCCGGATTTCGTAGAGCAACGGGATATGTTTGCTCCGCCGCGCCTTCATCGCTGCAAGTCCATTGAGGCATGGCGAATGTGCGTGAAGCAGATCGGGCTGGAATGCCCCGATCAACCGTTCCACTTCGTTCGAAAGCTTTGCGATTTCGCGCAGTTCCCCCAAAGCGCCTTTGGCGACCGCGGCGCGCGGCGTGCGGTAAAATGTGAGACCGTCGACGGTCTCGACCGGGGGTCCTTCGGCGTAATGACGCCCCCCGGTTACCCCCACCACGTGCCACCCCGCCGCGATTTGCGCCTTCATAATCGCGCGCGTGCGAAAGGTGTAGCCGCTGTGCAGCGGCAGACTATGATCGAGGATGTGCACGATGCGCAAACTTCGGGGCTCCAGTTTTGGCGCGATGCCATCACTGGCTTGCCATGGACAGGCTTAACGCGACGTCAACTGCAACGGGTTAGAGCGGTGCGCAGATGATCGACAATTTCTCCCTTGCCTTATCGCATGGATTGATGCTGCTTGCGGCCTGGCGACTGATGTTCCGCAGCGATCTGGACAAAGAGGAATCGCCCGCCCGCCATAGCGACGCTCGCGGCTTTGGCAAAAACCGGCAACCCGATGCGTGATCTTGTCTTCATCGCGTTCCTTGCCGCGTTATTCATTGCGGGGCTGAAGCGTCCGTTCATTTTCGTGCTGGCCTACGTTTATATCGACAATGTCGCCCCGCAGCGGCTGACCTATTTCCTTCTCAATACTGTGCCGATTTCGCAGATTTTTGCAGGACTTGCGATTGGCGCATGGCTGCTGATCGATGACAAACGTCACAGCCGGATTGCGCCGCGCCAGATCATGCTGCTGATCCTGCTGATCTATTGCGGGATCACGACGTCGCAGGCCGATTTTCCCGATTCCGCTTGGGACAAATGGGACTGGGTGTGGAAAGCGCTGGCGTTCGCCATTTTCCTTCCCCTCACCTTGCGCACCAAACTCCGGATCGAAGCGCTGGCGCTGTTCATGGTGCTTTCGGCGGCATCGATCGTGATTGTCGGCGGCATCAAGACGCTGGGTTCGGGCGGTGGCTATGGCTCGCTCAACCTTATGGTGACCAACAATACAGGGCTTTACGAATCGAGCATTATTTCTTGCGTGGCCATCGCGATGATCCCGCTGATCCGTTATCTGATGAAATTTGGCACGATCTTTCCGCCCGACTGGCGTGTCACGGTGTTCGGCTATGCGTTGATTTTCGCGTGTCTTCTGATGCCGATCGGCACCGAGGCACGTACGGGCCTTGTCTGTGTCGCGCTGCTCGCAATTCTCGCGCTGCGCTTTACGAAGCGGAGGATGCTGTATCTGACCAGCATTGCAGTGATCGGCCTGGCTGCAATCCCGCTGATGCCGGCAAGCTTCACCGAACGAATGGGATCGATCAAGGAATATAAGGGAGATGCTTCGGCGTCGACGCGGATCGAGGTTTGGAAATGGACGTGGGACTACGTGAAGGACAACCCGATGGGGGGCGGGTTCGATGCCTATCGCAGCAACGAAATCCGGTACAACACTATTGTCAGGGAACAGAATGGCAGCCAGGTCGAGCTTAAGCGCGTCCTGATCGTCGATCGCGCGCGCGCCTATCACAGTGCCTATTTCGAAATGCTAGGCGAACAGGGCTATTTCGGGCTGGTGCTGTGGCTTGCGATCCATTTTGGCGGAATCTGGCGGATGGAAGTCCTGTTTCGCAGGTATCGCGATCGCTCAGCCGATGATGGGCGCTGGATCGGGTGGCTGGCGCAGGCGCTTCAGCAGTCACATCTTGTCTACCTTGTCGGATCGCTATTCGTGGGCATCGCGTTCCAGCCGTTTGTGTACATACTCGTGGCGATGCAAATCGGGCTCGACACCTATGCAAGACGCCGCACGGCAGAGGCGGCATGGCGACCGCTCGGCACAAACCGGCTGTCGCCTGCGTAGACATTTCGGGCGCCTGCCTTTAGCCGCAGCGTCATGGTTTCACCTGTCAATTTATCGCAAAAGACCGAATCGGCTGTCGAACTGTCATGGTCATGGTTCGAATCGCACAGTCTCGATATCGTCATCGCAACCGCCGCCGGCGCGGCGCTTGTTGGGACGCTCTACGGCCTCAAGCTGCTGGGCCGCAGCCTCGCTGACAAACGGCAGCCTTGGCAAAAAGTGATTGGCCGCGCGCTCAAATCGATGCGCTGGTGGTTCATGCTGACGGTCGCGGCTGAAATCGTCGCGAAGGTCGGCGGCGCACCAGCGCAGATCGCAGACCCTGTCCATACGCTGTTCGTCATCACGGCAACGGCGCAGTCGGCGCTGTTCTTGCGCGAACTGATTATCGGCGGCATCCAGCTTCGTGCCGATGAAGCCGATCCGGGCGGGTCGCTCAGCACTGCGATCGGTTTGATCCGCGTGCTGATCACGATTGCGTTGTTTATCGTGGCCGCGATCCTCATTCTGTCGAACATCGGCGTGAACGTGACCGGCCTCGTCGCAGGGCTGGGTATTGGCGGCATTGCGATCGGATTGGCCGCGCAGGGCATTTTTGCCGATTTGTTTGCAGCGCTTGCGATCCTGTTCGACAAGCCGTTCCGGCGCGGCGATGTCATCGCATGGGAGACATTTTCAGGCACCGTCGAGTATATCGGCCTCAAATCCACTCGCATCCGTGCGCTGACGGGCGAGGAAATCATCGTTTCGAATACCAACCTGCTGTCGAAGGTGGTTCGCAACAACTCGCGCGTGATCAGCCGCAAGGTCGTCCAGACGCTCAGCCTCATCTATCAGACACCGCGCGAAATCAGCGAGGCTTTGCCCGAAATGCTGCGCATCACGATCGATGCCGTACCCAATTGCACCTATTTGCGCTGCGGACTCGACGCGTTCGCGCCATCGAGCCTCGATTACAGGCTTGTGTACGCGCTTGCGGGCGATGACATCGAAGAACTCACGACGACGCGTCACGAGGTCAATCACGCGATCCTGCAACTTTTCGCCGAAAAAGGGATTGATTTTGCGTACCCGACCACGACCAGCTTTGCCGCTGCACCCGACGGTTCGCTCATCATGCCCTACCCCACCGGGTCAAACGGCTGACGCTGCAAGGATCGCGGCTTTTGACACATGCACGTCACGCGTCTTAGGTGGCAAGCAATTCAGCAGAGATTCGGGAGAACATGATCATGGGTATCGTCACCAAGGAAGAATTGCTCGGCAAGGTCGGCCAGCATATCGGCACATCGGAATGGTTGTTGATCGATCAGCCGATGGTCAACATGTTTGCCGATGCCACAGGCGATCACCAGTTCATTCATATCGACGAGGAAAAGGCCAAGCTGACGCCGTTTGGACAGACGATCGCGCACGGCTTCCTGTCGCTGTCGCTGCTTCCCAAGCTCAGCGCCGAAGCCGACCTGCCCCGGCTCGACGGCGTCAAGATGGGCGTGAATTATGGCGGCAACAAAACCCGGTTTCTGGCGCCAGTAAAGGTCGGTAAACGGGTGCGCGGCCATTTCAAAATGCTGTCGCTTGAAGAAAAGCGCCCGGGCCAATGGCAGCAGGAAATGGAATATTCGCTCGAGATCGAAGGCGAGGAGAAGCCTGCGCTGATCGCCGAATGGATTACCCAGTTTTTCGTTTGAGACGTTTCTAGCCCCTACCCTTCAGGGAGGGGTTTGTCCAAGAATGGAGCCAAACCATGCGTGATGCCGTCATCGTTTCCACCGCCCGCACGCCGATCGGACGTGCGTACCGCGGGGCGTTCAACAACACCCCCTCCCCCACCTTGTCTGCGCATTCGATCCGTGCTGCTGTCGAGCGCGCCGGTATCGATGGTGCCGAAGTCGATGATGTTGTCTGGGGTTCGGCGCTTCAGCAAGGCAGCCAGGCCGGCAATATCGGGCGGCAGGCGGCACTGCGCGCGGGACTTCCCACCAGCGTTTCGGCGATGTCAATGGACAGGCAGTGCTCTTCAGGGCTGATGGCGATTGCGACAGCGGCCAAGCAGATCATTGTCGACCGGATGGACATTTGTGTTGCAGGCGGGGTCGAATCGATCAGCCTGGTGCAGACGCCGCAGATGCGCGTCGGGCGCGATGATGAATTGCTCGCTATGCACCCCGATATCTACATGCCGATGCTGCAAACCGCCGAAGCTGTCGCCGATCGCTACGGGGTGGGGCGTGACCGGACCGACGATTATGCACTCCAGTCGCAGCAGCGGACGGCGGCGGG
>JANPIQ010000039.1:0-11453 GCA_031425075.1 Sphingomonadales bacterium | reverse complement strand
CGCACGCTCGTTGCTCCGCGATCGAGATTGCGCTGCACAGCCGACAGCAATCCGGGGAGCAGCGAAGGGCGCATGACCTTCAGATCTTCGCTGATCGGATTGGCGAGCGTCCACGCGCCACCGCCGACTGCTGCGGCGTCCTTCTCCGAAATGAACGACCAGGTGATCGCCTCATAGAGGCCCAGCGAGGCCGCGCTTCTGCGCATCTTGCGTTCGAGCGTCTGCATTGGCGTTGCGGTTGGTAACGCAACCCCGGCGCGGCGCGGCAAGGGTTCGGACACGACATGGTCGATCCCGTGGATGCGAATGACCTCTTCGACCAGATCGGCGGGGCCATCGACGTCGCGCCGCCAGCTTGGGACGGTTACTGTCCAGTCATTGGCCACGTCGAAGCCGAGCGATTCGAGGATCGCCTTTTGCTCGATCAAAGGCAGGTTGATCCCGCCAAGCCGGTCGCAAAGCATCGGGTCGTATTTGAAGGCTTTGCGCGTGAGCGGAGGCTGGCCTGCACGAACGACTGCGGACGCCTCGCCACCGCAAATGTCGAGGATCATCGCGGTCAGCATGTCGAGCCCGTCATCGAGAAATGCCGGATCGACTCCGCGTTCGAACCGCGTCCTGGCATCCGAAGTCAACGCCAGACTCTGCCCGGTTTTCGCAATGCGTTCGGGCGTGAAATAGGCGATTTCGACCAGCACGTCGGTTGTCGTCTCCGAACAGCCCGAATGTTCGCCGCCCATGATTCCGGCAATATCATGAACGCCTGCATCATCGGCAATCACCGTCATGTCGCTGGTAAGGCTGTAGTCTTTGCCGTTGAGCGCTGTCACGGTTTCGCCATCGCTGGCCCGCCGCGCGACGACGGCACCCGTCAGTTTCGCCAGATCATAGGCATGCGCAGGGCGGCCCTGATCGAGCATGACATAGTTGGTGATATCAACCAGCGCCGAGATCGGGCGTTGTCCCGCCGATTTGAGCCGCGCCTGCATCCAGTCGGGCGACGCGCCGTTGCGGACGCCCCGAATGACGCGGCCATAAAATGCCGGGCAACCTTCGGGATCGTCGGTGCGGATTTCGACGGGGCAGGGGCCGGCGGCTTCCACTGCAGCAACCTTCAATGGCTTCAGCATTCCCAGCCCTGCCGCTGCAAGATCGCGGGCGATGCCATGCACGCCCATGCAATCCTGCCGGTTGGGCGTGATTGCAACGTCGAACACCGGATCATTCGCCTGCACATATTCGGCATAAGCCTGACCCACCGGCGCATCGGCGGGGAGTTCGATGATACCATCATGATCGTCGCCTGTCTCCAACTCACGCGCCGAACACATCATCCCGTTCGATTCGACACCGCGGATCGCCGCCACGCGCAGTTCCATGCCGTTGGCGGGCACGACCGCACCTGCTGCGCCGAACACGCCAACCAGCCCGGCACGCGCATTATGTGCGCCGCAGACGACTTGTATCGGGGCCCCATCGTTGAAATTGGCGCCGGCATCGACTGACAGAACTTGCAGCTTGTCCGCTTGCGGATGGCGTTCGGCGGACAGCACGCGCGCGACGCGGAACCCGGCCAGCCGTTCGGCAGGGTTCTCGATACCTTCAACCTCGAGCCCGATCCGCGTCAGCGTTTCGGCGACAGTCTTTGCGTCGGCATCGGTGTCGAGATGAGCTTTGAGCCATGAGAGCGAGAATTTCATGCGCCCACTCCTCCGCTCAGCGTCGGCACATCGAGCGCGCCAAAGCCGTAATGCCCCAGCCAGCGCTGATCGCCGTCGAAAAAGGCGCGCAGATCGTCCATCCCGTATTTGAGCATCGCCAGCCGATCGACCCCGGTTCCGAACGCGAACCCCTGCCATTCATCGGGATCGAGCCCGCAATTGGCGATGACGCGCGGGTGGACCATCCCGCTCCCGAGCACCTCCATCCAGCCTTCCGAACCGCCAATCACGCGCTTGCCATCGACGAGCGTGTAACCGACATCGACCTCGGCGCTGGGCTCGGTGAACGGGAAGTAAGACGGCCGCAGCCGGAGCACGACATCGTCACGTTCGAAAAATGCCTTGAGGAAGGTTTCGAGCGTCCATTTGAGATGCCCCAGATGGATGCCGCGATCGATCACCAGCCCCTCGATCTGGTGAAACATAGGGGTGTGCGTCGCATCGCTGTCAGACCGATAGACACGCCCCGGTGCAATGATACGAATCGGCGGCGTTTGCCCTATCATCGTGCGGATCTGCACCGGCGAGGTGTGCGTACGGAGCAACATCGTGCTGCCCGGCGCATTCTGCGCCATATAGAACGTGTCGTGCATTGCCCGCGCCGGGTGCGTTTCGGGGATGTTGAGCGCGGTGAAATTGTGCCAGTCATCCTCGATCTCGGGCCCTTCGGCGACCGCAAAGCCCATATCGGCGAAGATTTCGGCAAGCTCGTCCATCACCTGACTAACGGGGTGGATCGACCCGCGCGGTGTTTCGGGCGCAGGCAGGGTGAGATCGATCCGCTCGGATGCCAGCCGCGCATCGAGCGCCGCAGTTTCAAGCGCGACCTTCTTTGTGGTAATCGCATCGCTCACCGATTGCCGCAGCCCGTTGATCACCGGACCCTGGACCTGCCGCTGTTCAGGAGACATTGCGCCCAAAGTCTTGAGCAGCGCCGATACGCTCCCCTGCTTCCCAAGTGCTGCCACGCGCGCGGTTTCAAGTGCGTCAAGGCTGTCCGCGCTGGCAATCGCGGCAAGCGTTTCGGTCTGGAGTGTTGCAATGTCGGTCATGGTCGTTGCCCATCAAGCAAAAGGGCGCAGGCGGCAACCCGCCCACGCCCTGATGCGCATAACTCAAACGAAAGCGGTTTAGGCGGCCTGTGCCACCGGCAACGCGTTCTTCGCCTGCGCGATGATGGTGCTAAACACAGCACCTTCGTTCATTGCCATATCGGCCAATACCTTGCGGTCGAGTTCGACGCCGGCAAGCTTAAGCCCGTGCATGAACTGGCCATAGGTCAGCCCTTCGATCCGGACCGCAGCGTTGATACGCTGGATCCAGAGCGCGCGGAAATTGCGCTTGTTCGCCTTGCGATCGCGATAGGCATATTGCCCAGCCTTTTCGACCGCCTGCATGGCGACGCGAATCGTGTTCTTGCGGCGGCCGCGATACCCCTTGGCCTTGTCGAGGATCCGCTTGTGGCGGGCGTGCGTGGTGACGCCGCGTTTGATGCGTGACATATCCGGGCTCTCCTATTTCAAGCCGTATGGCGCCCAGCGCTTCACAGCGGGCGTATCGGCTTCGGAAAGCACCGAGGTGCCACGATTGGTGCGGATATATTTCGAATTATGGCTGATCAGCCGGTGCCGCTTGCCAGCGAATCCGTGCTTCAACTTGCCCGTTGCGGTCATAGTGAAACGCTTTTTCACCCCGCTCTTGGTCTTCATTTTGGGCATTTCGTGTCCTTTTCTGTCGCCCTGCGCATACTCGCCTTGGCAGCCCTTTTCGCCAGGCCAGTCGATCGCAGGATCGGTGGAAGCCGCGCGCCTTATCGGGCCGAACGGCAAAAGGCAAGGCGGGTTGACGGGGAACTGTCACTGCGCGCCGAGGTTAAGCCCCAAATGGTAACTGCAGCATATGATAATGCCGATCGCAGTCCCGAAGGCGCGGAAACGACACAGCGCCGCCGCCGGATCGCCAAGCGGATCGCCAAGATTTTTGGTGGATTCCTTCTGCTGATTTTCATTGCGTGGCTGATCCTGTTCATCACCAAGGGCCGTTTCCTCAAATCGCAGTTCGAACAGATCGTCAGCCGCCAGATCGAGCGCGAAGTGAAGGTCGCAGGCGATTTTCAGTTCTATTTCGCGCCGTTCAACGTCAAGCTGCTGGCCGAAGGGCTGACGGTGGCCAATCCGGCATGGGCGCGATCGAGGCAACGGCATTTTTTTGCAGCCAAGCTGATCGACACCCGCATTTCGACATGGTCGCTGGTGTTCGGACCCAAGCGGCGCGTCAACCGGCTCTTGCTCGATGGCGGCCGCATCGATCTTGCGTGGGAAGCAGGCGCGCGCCGCAACACCTGGACCTTTGGTGATCCCAACCGCCCCGCCGAACCGTTCGAGCTTCCCGACATCCGCACGGCAGTAGTTTCGGGGAGCCGAGTCGCCTACCGTGACCCTTTGTTGTTCTTGACCGCCGACGTCGGCATCGAAACGATCCGGGCGACCAATACGACGCTGCCCGACACGATCCGCGTCTCTGGCGGCGGAACGCTGCGTCGGCGCCCCTTCACGCTGACCGGGCAGTTGCTGTCACCCAATCAAGCTGCAGCAGGCGGAGAGACAAAGATCGTGCTCGCCGCGCGCGCCGACCGGACGTTCCTTGATCTGACGGGGACATTGCCTGGGGCGACGGTGATCGAAGGTGCCGATCTGCGGTTGAAAGTGCGCGGCCCCAATATTGCGCGGCTTTTCGATTTTCTAGGGGTCGCGGTGCCCGATACCCGCGCCTACAGGCTGGCTTCAAAACTGACGCGGCGCAATGAGGAATGGCGGTTTACGCAGCTCAACGGTGTCTTCGGCGAAAGCGATATCGGCGGCAGGCTGACCGTGTCGATGCCGCGCGACCGGTTGATGATGATCGCCGATCTTCAGACACGGACACTCGACATTATCGATGCAGGGCCGTTCATCGGTTATGATCCGGAGGCGCTCGACGCCCGCGGTGTGGCAGCGGCGAGCGGCCAGGGCGGCGGACGGTTGCTGCCCGATGCCCCGCTGCGCACTGACGCGCTCGCCCGGTTCGATGCACGGGTGAACTACCGCATCGCGCGTGTCCGTGCCGAAAGCTTCCCGATTTCGGATATCGCCTTGCGGCTCGATCTCGAACGCAGTCTGTTGAAATTGTCGCCGGTGACGTTTGCGATGGCGGGCGGGCGTGTTGCAGCCGATATTGCTATCAATGCGCGGACACGGCCTGTGGTGACGCGTTACGACATCCGGCTATCGCCAACGCCGATGGGCACGTTGCTCGCGCGCTGGGGGGTCGAGGACTCAGGGACCAGCGGCACGATCAAGGCGCGGGTCGAAATGACGGGCGAGGGCGATACGGTTCGCGAATCGTTGGCATCGTCGGATGGCAGGATCGCGATTGTCGTGCCGCAGGGCAGTTTGTGGACACGCAATGTCCAGCTTTCCGAAATCGATATCGGGACGTTTGTGACCAAGCTGTTCGAAGACAAGCTTAAGGAACCCGTACGCATCAACTGCGGCCTTGTGGCGTTTACGGTGCGCGATGGAATCGCTGCTGCCGACCCGATCCTGATCGATACGCGCAAAAATGTGATTCTGGGGCGCGGCGGGTTCAGTTTCAAAAATGAGACGCTCGATCTGCGGATCCGCGCCGATGGCAAGAAGATCAGCGTCTTTTCCGCGCAATCGCCCGTTGGCGTCGGTGGCAGTTTTGCCTCGCCCAAGATCGATGTGATCAGCCCGCAACTTGTCGCACGCGGGGCGGCAGGGCTCGGGCTGGCTCTGGCGGCAACCCCGCTGGCCGGTGTGCTTGCCTTTGTCGATGTGGGCGATGCCAAAGCGGCGTCGTGCGGCCCAGTGCTGGCAGGGGCCACTTCCGCAGCGCAACGCACCGAGGGCGGAAAGCCGCGCGACGATGTCGGGCGGGGCACCACCGCCAAATCCGAAGATGGCAAACGCAGCCCCCAAAAGGCCAGGGAACAGCGCAAGAAGTTTCTGGGAATTTTCTAGGCGCAAGAAGCGGCGTCTGGCGCTAGCCCAGTGCCTCAAGCACATCGTCGAGCCGCGCAGGGTCGCCCAAAGCGATCACACGGCCATCGCTGCCTGCATTGAGCATGTCACCGTTCCAGTCGCACATTTGCCCCCCAGCGCCTTCGACAACGGGGATCAACGCTGCAAAATCATGCAGTTTAAGGCCCGCCTCGACAACCACGTCGATATGCCCGCTCGCAAGGAGAGCGTAATTGTAACAATCGCCGCCCCACACCAGACGGCGATGCGCGGTCTTGGCAGCAAGCCCCATGAACTGCGCCGCCTCCTGATCGTCGAAGCAATTGGGGCTGGTCGTGGCCAGCGTGGCCTCTGCCAGCTCGCGGCACGTGCGGACCGTGGCGAAATGCCCATTCAGCGTCGTGCCCCGCCCGGCAACACCGACCCAGCGTTCGGAAAGGATCGGCTGATCGATCATGCCCAGAACCGGCCAGCCATCCTCCATCAGCGCAATCAGCGTCCCGAAGATCGGGCGGCCAATGGCGAAACTCGTGGTCCCATCGATGGGATCGATCACCCATTGCCGCGATGCGGTTTCACGTGAAACACCATATTCCTCGCCGATAATGCCTTCATCAGGACGTTCTGCGTCAAGGATTGCGCGGATCGCGGTTTCGGCAGCACGATCGGCAAGCGTGACGGGACTGGCATCGGCCTTGGTCTCGATCCCGATGCTCCCGCGCCAATAGGGGCGGATTGCCGCGCCTGCCGCGTCGGCAAGGCGATTGGCAAGCAGGATGTCGGCGTCGCGGATCATATTTCTGCATTAACGGCAAATCCGCAGCGATTGAAGCGGCTTTACCCGGACGTGCCGACTGTTATGCCGGTGCCGAAAGGTGGGGCTCAGATGCTGGTCTTGGCAGGGATACTGGTAATCGTGGCAGGGTTCATGCTGCGGTTTAACCCGCTGCTCGTGGTTGCGGTGTCGGCATTGGTGACAGGCATTGCGGCCGGGCTCGACGTCCATGCTATCGTCGCGGCGTTCGGGAAGGCGTTCAACGATGCGCGCTATATCAGCGTGGTGTGGATCGTGCTGCCGGTGATCGGGCTGCTTGAGGCCTATGGGTTGCAGGACCAGGCGCGGCGGCTGATCGGCCGGATGAAGGGCGCGCGGCCCGGACGGCTGCTGATCGGCTATCTGTTTTTCCGGCAAGCGACCTCCGCGCTGGGGCTCACCTCTGTTGCAGGCCACGCGCAGACCGTCCGCCCCTTGGTCGCGCCAATGGCCGAAGCCGCCGAGCCCGAAGCTGATGACGCCCGCCGCGAGAATGTGAAGGCGATGTCGGCCGCGACCGACAATGTCGGGCTGTTCTTCGGCGAAGATATTTTCATCGCGATCGGATCGATCCTGCTGATGAAAGGCGTGCTCGAAGGCTATGGCATCATCCTTGAGCCGCTCGAGCTGTCGGTCTGGGCGATACCGACCGCGATTGCGGCGTTTGCGATTCACGGCTTCCGGCTGTGGCGTTTCGACCGGACGCGTGCGGCGTGATCGGTCTGCCGCATCTTTACGGCTTTGCCGCTTTGGTCTTTGCAGGCTTTGCGTGGCGGACAGCGCGCGCGGGGAATGGTGCAAATGCGGCCTTCTGGGGTCTGATCGCGGTCAGCATGGCGGCAGGTGACAGGCTTGGCGATTTTGGCAACGGCGTGCTCGCGCTGGCATTGGTCGGCATTGCAGGCCTGGGGCGGATGCGGAGTGCGGCTACAGCTGACGATGGCGCAGCGCGCGCCGCCCATGCGCAGCGGCTGGGCAATCGCATCTTCGTGCCTGCACTGATCATCCCGGCGGCAGCACTGGTCGGAACCTGGTTTTTCAAGGCCATGCCGAGTTTGGTCGATCCCAAACAGGTGACGCTCATTTCGCTGGCTATGGGGGTAATCCTGGCGTTGATCGCGTGCCAGATATGGTTGCGCCCGCCGGTGCTCGCCGCGCTGGATCAGGGGCGGAGATTGATCGATACGGTCGGATGGGCCGCGATTCTGCCGCAGATGCTCGCAAGCCTTGGCGCGGTATTCGCGCTCGCTGGCGTTGGCGATGCGGTCGGCAGCCTTGTGGGCGGCGCGATCCCCGAAGGCAGCCGGACAGGGGCTGTCATTGCGTTCGGGCTGGGGATGGCGATCTTCACGATGATCATGGGCAATGCCTTTGCCGCCTTTCCGGTGATGGCGGCGGCGATCGCAGTGCCGCTGCTGATAAAGACCTATGGCGGCGATCCGGCGATTGTCTGCGCGATCGGGATGCTGTGCGGGTTTTGCGGCACGCTGATGACGCCGATGGCGGCGAACTTCAACATGGTGCCTGCCGCGCTGCTCGAACTCAAGGACAGGAACGGCGTGATCAAGGCCCAGATCGGAACCGCGCTGCCGCTGCTCGTCGTCAACATCGCGCTGATCGCGCTGCTGGCATTCCGATGAACGCGCTGACCCCCGAACTCGCGGCGAAATTTGCGCGGCTGACGCTGGGGCATGTGACCAAGGAATATCCGCACAAGCTCGATCATGTGATGGCAAGCGACGGCGACGTGCTGCCGCCGCGCGCGTTGCACCCGGTGTTTTTCGGCAGTTTCGACTGGCACAGCTGCGTTCATGGCTGGTGGCAGCTGATGGCGATCGCGACGCGGTTTCCTGAATTGCCTGAAGCAGCGGCGATCCGGGAGACTGCGGCTGCGTTGTTCACACCCGAAGCAGTCAAAGCTGAACACGCCTATCTGCTTCGGCCCGAATCGGTGGCGTTCGAGCGGCCTTATGGCTGGGGCTGGTTCCTGGCGCTGCACAAGGCGGCGGCGGCGTTCGATCCGAGTCTTGGCAAGGCGCTTGCCCCTTTGGCTGAAACGATCGCTGCGCGGTTCAATGGCTATCTCGCCCGGATGACCTACCCGATCCGTGCGGGCGTCCATTCGAACACTGCCTTTGCCGCTGTTCTCGCGCTCGACTGGGATGGTGATACGTCGCTTTCAGCCGCGATTCACGCCAAGGCGCAAAGCTGGTTCCGAGAGGATCGCGATGCCCAAGCGTGGGAACCCGATGGCGACGCTTTCCTTTCCCCGACGCTGATCGCGGCATTGCTGATGCGGCGGGTCTTGGGCGAAGGATTCGCAGGCTGGTTCGCAGCCTTCCTGCCCCGGATAACCGCTTGCGAGCCTGCCACACTCTTCAATCCTGCCACAGTCAGCGACCGGAGCGACGGCAAGATCGCGCACCTCGACGGCCTCAACCTCAGCCGTGCATGGTGCTGGCGCGGCATCACTGATTCGCTGCCCGCAGCGCAGCGGGCCATCGCGATTGCGGCGGCGGACACACACCTCGCCGCGAGCCTGCCGCATATTTCGGGTGACTATGCAGGAGAGCATTGGCTCGCGAGCTTTGCCCTGTTGGCCATCGACGACGGCCGAGCGACCGAACACCAAGTCCGATGCGATTGACTAAGTGTATTATAAAGACAATACACCCTGGCGGTTGATAAAGGGATTTTGGCGATGACCGGTGTTCAAAGAATTGGCGGCGCTGCCGCGCTGATTGAAGCCATCGCGTATATCATTGGCTTTGGGTTGTTTGGCTTTGTCCTCGACTCGTCGGGGTATGTCGGCCCATCGCGACAGGTTCCGTTTCTCATCGACAATCAAGCGACGCTTACGCTGAGCATCCTGATGATCTATATTGTGTTTGGTATTGCGCTGGTCATTTTGTCGATCGCTTTGCATCAGCGGACCCAATTGGCGGCTCCTATGCTCGCGCACGTCGCGACTGCGTTCGGGCTAATCTGGGCGGGCATGGTCATTGCCAGCGGAATGATCTTCAACATTGGCATGGAGGCGGTAATCGCGTTGCAGCCTGCCGACCCGGCCCAGGCCGCAACGGTCTGGGAAGCGGTCGGTGCGGTGCACGAAGGCATCGGTGGCGGCATCGAACTTGTTGGCGGATTATGGGTGTTGCTGATCAGCCGCGCTGCGATGTTGGCGGGCAACTTGCCCAAAGCCCTGAATATCATCGGCATATTGGTCGGGATTGCAGGTGTGCTGACCGTCATTCCCGGGCTCGACGTGCTCACCGATGTATTCGGCTTGAGCCAGATCGTCTGGTTCGTGTGGCTGGGCATCGTCATGCTGCGCACCACGACCGCAGCGCAGTAATTCAGCGCGCGCCGCGCACCAGCTTCCCCGGCCTTGCCCCGGTATCGCTATCGAAGCGCCGGATCGGCACGCCCGCCACGATCGTTGCGTCATAGCCCGTCGCCTGCTGGTCGAGTCGTCGTCCGCCTGCGGGCAGATCGCGGACGATGCGCGGCAGGTGGACGCGCAAGCCATCCATATCGATCACGTTGATGTCTGCGCGCATCCCGACCCGCAGCATGCCTCGATCGCCCAGCCCCAAAGTCGCGGCGGGCTTGGCGGTCAGCTTGTGCACCGCGTCAGCCAGCCCGAAGGCGAATTCGCGGCCATCGCGAACATAATGCTGGAGGAGAAATGTGGAATAGCTGGCATCGCAGATTGCGCCATAATGCGCGCCGCCATCACCCAAAGAGGGAATGCAATCGGGGTGCGACAGCATTTCGTGCGCCGAGGCGAGGCTGTTGGCTTCGTAGTTGCCGAGTGCGGACAGGAACAGGCCGTGGCCGTCTGTGTCGAGGAAGCGGTCATATGCCACATCTTCGGGCCGGACCCCGCGCGCCGTCGCAATCGCCTCAAAACTCTCGCCTGCAGGCGGTGCATAGTTCGGCGGATCGTCGAGCGCATACATCCACCGCCAGTTGCGCGCGAGTGCGTTGAACGGGTGGCCCTCGGCCGGCATCTCGCTGGTCAGTGCTGCGCGCAGTTCGAGCGAACGCATCGCCGCCACCTTTTCCGCGAGTGGCAAATGCGCGATTTTGGCCCAGCTCTCGCACATGATGAACGGGTGGACCGACAATTCCAATCCGCCGATCAGCCCGATCGGGCGCGGCATCACCTGTGCCGTCACCTGCGCGCCTTCGGCCTTCGATGCCGCCATCATGTCGAGAACTGTGCGCCAGCGCTGCGGGCCGTCGTTGCCCGATGCGAGTGTGAACGTCGCAGGCCGCCCCGTTGCGCGCATCACCGCATCGATCACCGGATATTCCTTGTCCCACCCGCGAAACGCATCGAGCACGATCTGGAAGGTGCCGCTTCCCGCATCGGCCATCCCGCCGCAGATCGCCTGCAGTTCGGCCACATCGGCCTCGAAGCTGGGGATCGCGCCGCCATCGGCGGTGCGATGGATCGACAGCCGCGACGTTGAAAAACCGATCGCGCCGGCCCGGATCGCATCGGCAGCCAGCCGCCGCATCGTTGCCAGGTCGTCGTCATTCGCCGCCTCGCGCGCCGCCCCGCGTGCGCCCATGGCATAAACGCGCAACGGCGAATGCGGGAGATAGACCGCCATATCGATATCGCGCGGGCGGGCTTCCAAGGCATCGAGAAATTCGGGAAACGTCTCCCAATCCCACGGCAGCCCATCGGCCATGACGACGCCCGGAATATCCTCGACGCCTTCCATCACCGAGATGAGCAGATCGTGATCCTTGCGGCGGCAGGGTGCAAAGCCAACCCCGCAATTTCCTGCAACCACACTCGTCACGCCATGCGCCGAAGACGGCGCTAGCGTATCGGACCAGATTGCCTGCCCGTCGTAATGCGTGTGGACATCGACAAAGCCG
>JANPIQ010000038.1:0-3064 GCA_031425075.1 Sphingomonadales bacterium | reverse complement strand
TCGTTGCCGCCCAGCCCGTTGATGGTCCAGTCGAACGCATTCGGCGCGGCGAAGATATCGCCCCGAAGGTTGCTTCCAGTAAACGTCGGCGTATCGGCAACGTCTGTTACGCTGATCGCAACATCCTGCTCGGTGGTGTTTGTTCCATTGGATGCAATGACCCGCAGGTCATAAACATTGTTCGCACCAGCATCTGTCGGGGCTTCGAAGTTCGGAGCGACGACAAACGTGACGGCACCTGTGCTGTCGACAGTAAATCTCGTGGCATCAGCACCGGAGAGCGTATAACCAATCGTTCCGGTCAGGCCAGTCGCAACGGCCTGAAACGCGGTTGCAACGTCGTTTTCGACGAAAGATGCTGTTGCATCGCCAACGAGATAGTTGCCGATTTGGACTGTGTCGGACCGCACCACCTGGTTCTGGATACGGGTATCGAGCGCCTGCACCGTATCTGCTGTGGCATAAGCGGTTTCGGGCGTTGCATAACGCTCAAGGAAGTAATCGGCAAAGGCTTGCTGCTCTCCGATCGCGTTTGCGGGCACATTTGCCGGTGCAGTGAAATCAAGTGTCGGATTGACGGGAGCTGACACCGTGCCGTCACTGAGCAGGTAGCGGAAATTGGTGGCATTCGACTTGATGAGATACCCATCGCCGCCATTTGCCGTGAAGTTCAGAGCCACCGCCGTAATGAGCGAAGGCGCTCCGGCAACAACAACCCCATTGTCGGCGATGACCGCCGTGATCTGATCAAGCTCATTGATCAGGACGACATCCTGCACGCGGCTGCCTGCCGCTTTGCTCGGATCGTATGAAAACCGCACCCCGCCGATCTGAATGAACCCGCCGTTGTTGGGGGCTAGAGCATTGGGCGTGTTAAGGATGTTGAGCAGCCCTTGCGCGGTAGTGTCGAACACCATGAGCCGGTTATTGAACCGCAGCGCGTTTTCTACATCGAGCTGGCTGACCTCGCCGCCGACTTCGGGTGCGACCTTAGTGACTGTGCCATCAGGATTGTTGATGATCGTGCCGATCTGCGCCCGGATACCGCCACCGTTCTTGATCGAAACGATCGCCTGCTCACTTGTCAAGCCGAGCGCATCGCGCGCCACGTCGGCGTTCGCGTCGGCCGAAACGTTGCCGAGGTTGGTTTCCTGATTGCGGACCTGGATCCGCTCACCTTCGAGGTAGACGTTGCTGTATCCGTAGATCGTGACGTCCTTTTGCGTGATGACGGCATCGACTGCGTCAGTCAGCCTCTTAACATTGCCGCCTCGTGTACCTGCAGCAAACGCAGTCGTCGCAAGATCGGCCTCGGCCACGCCATAGGCGGCTGCGACATTCGCCGCCGTCGAGGCATAAGCCCCGTTGATCGACACGTTTTCGCCGAGGCTGGAAACGATGATCTCACCGTTCTCATCGAAATCGACGACGAGACGGCCGAGGTAGGTGTATTCGTTATCGGTGTTGACGATCAGCGTCGGCTTGCCATCGGCCCCTGCTGTCAGGATTGGGTAGGTGTCGGCAAAATTGGCGTCGTGGCCAGGGAATGCGACCGCAACGTCATCGGCATCGCCGAGGCGCGTGTTCGAACCTGCGGCGAGGATGACATCGACACCCGTGAGCAGCGGAGCCAGCTGGCGTTCGAACGTCAGCTGCTGGAGGTGGCTGAGCAGGATGATCTTATTGACACCCTGCGCACGCAGATCGTCGATGACCGGCTGCAACTGTGCCGCAAGCAGCGCCATGTCGTTGATTTCGCCATTGGCACCGGGGCCGAAGGGGAAGCCGAGGATTTCGGCAATTGTTGGCGACGAGATCGATTCCAGAATTTGCGTTGTTGCGCCAACGAGGCCGATCGTTTGTCCGCCTTCGTTGATAACCGCTGATGGGGCTATCCGCGCCCTCAAATCCTGCGCTTCTTCATTGGCGAGCAGGCCAGTGCCGACCGTCTGCGTGAAACGCGCGTTGAGCGGATCGGCCGAGTTCGGCACGCTGGGCGTCGGATTGAGGACGAGGTTGGCCGAAATCGACGCATATTGCGCGCCGACGAACCCGCCGCCCGTGAGCGACGACAGATAGACGTTCGAGCCGAGATCCCATTCATGGTTGCCGATGCCCGATGCTTCGACACCGATGAAATTGTGGATCGCGGTATCGACGACGCCGGGTGCCGCGCCGCCGCTTCCAATTGTCGAGCCAGTCAGGGCATTCAGTACGGGCACGATCAACGGGTCGGTTCCGGCAGCAAGGAACGGCCCCGGCAGGAAGGTGTCACCACCTGCAAGCGTGATCGAATTGGCGAACTGATCCTCGAACCGATCCGCAAGTGCTGCGAGGAATGGCGCCGTATCAGGCGCCAAAGTGCCTGCTTCGCCGTCGGCGAGGTGAAGGATTTGAAGCGTATACACGTCGGCGGCTCCCTGAATGGAAAGGTTGAGTTCGGCGGCGTCGGTCAGCCCGTGGCCGTCGGCGACGCGGTAGGTGAAGCTTTCGATTGCGGTCTGGCCGGCACCAAGCGCGTTGGTCGCGGCGCGGGTGTTGTCGAGCGCATAGCTCCAGCTGCCGTCGGTGTTGATCGTCAATTGGCCATAAACGCCGTTGACGATGGTCGCACCGCTGACGCTGGTAAAGCTGCCGACCGCCGCTTCGTTGCCGGCGCGGGCCCCTGTAACAGCGATGGTTTCGCCCAAGCCGAGCGACAGATCGGCGTCGGTGTCGTTGGTCAGGACATTGCCCGTAGCCGTTGCATCGCCATCCTCGACGATCGAGTCGCTGGCATTGGTGTCATTATTGCCGATCGGTGCGTCGTTGACGGCATCGGCGGTGGCGACCGTGACCCCGGCAAAGCTGACGTTCTCCACTCCGGTCAGCGTATCGACGCCGTCCGGGCCCGTGACGGTGAATTCGCTGCCAATGGTGACGTTCGAGGCGAGCCACGTCGAGGCGAACACCGCCGTGTCGGTTCCGGCACCACCGTCGAGCGTGTCGTTTCCGGCACCGCCCGTCAGCGTGTCGTCGCCGCCATTACCGCGTAGCACATCGTCGCCGCCCTTGCCGTTGAAAC
>JANPIQ010000037.1:0-1718 GCA_031425075.1 Sphingomonadales bacterium | reverse complement strand
AAGCGAGAATGCCGCCCATCTGAAAGACCGTCGAGGCAGGGTCGAGCGAAACGCGTGGCGCGAGGGCGGCCAGCTCGCGAGCGCGCGCATAGGCGTCAAGCGCGCGCTCGAGGTCGCGGCCCGTCAGCCCCCTCGCCCGCGAGGCGATCAGCGACGGGACAAGGTCGAGAAACGCCGCGTAGCGCTCGGCGGCGCCCTTCCTGCCAAGCTCGGTGGCCAGCTCGGCCCGCCGGGCATTGGTCGCGTCGCCGTCACGCAGGATTTTCATCGCCGCGTCCTGCAGCTTGGCCAGGTCGAGCGCCGCGACTGCCAGGGCGCGGCCGACCGAGCCGCCGGCCCGGGCGACGATGCCGGCGCGTTCCGCGGCGCTTAGCGCGGGCAGCTGGCTGTCGAGCAATGACGTCATGGCGTCATCGTCAAGCGCTTGAAATTCCAGCCTTCTACAGCGCGAACGGATGGTCGGCAGGAGCCGACCCGCGGCATGGCTGACGAGCAGGAAGACGCAATTGACCGGCGGCTCCTCGAGCATCTTGAGCAAGGCGTTAGCGGCCGATTTCTCCAGATCGTCGGCGCTGTCGATGACTACCGCCCGCCACGGCGACAGGAAGGGCGTCGAGCCGAGCAAATCGCCAAGCCCGCGTACCTGCTCGACGCTGATGTTGCGCGACAGGACGCCGGTTTTGGGGTTTTCGAGCCGTTCGAGAATACGCAGGTCGGGATGGCTGCCGGCTGCCACCAAGTGAGAGATCGGGTGATCGGGGGGCGTTGCGAGCCCGGGCAGTTCGACCGGCGATCCCGCGGCCTCGGCCAGCACTCGCAACGCCGCGGCCCGTGCGAAGGCCGCCTTGCCGACGCCCTTGGGCCCGGACAGCAGCCAGGCGTGGTGCAGCGTGCGGGCTCGCCAGGCGCCGAGGAATTCGGCGACCGCCTGGTCCTGCCCGACGATCATGGCAGCAGTTCCGCCAGTTCGCCCAGCAGGCGCTCGGTGACCTCGCCGGGCTCGCCCGAGGCATCGACGATGCGGACCCGCGCGGCCTCCTCGGCGGCGATTTGCCGGAAGGCGAGATCGACTTTCTGGTGATAGCCTTCGGGACGCCCGCCGATGCGGTCGCTGCCCTCATTGTCGCGGGCGCGGGCGCGGGCGCCGCCCTGGGCGAGTGCCAGCACCAACGTCCGGTCGGGAAACGTGTTGCCGATGGCAAAGGCGTTGATCGCGCGCACTGCTGCGATGCCGAGGCCGCCGGCGCCGCCCTGGTAGGCCAGCGAGCTATCGACGAAGCGGTCGGACAGCACCCAGCGGCCGCTTTCCAAGGCGGGGCGGATCACCTTGTCGACATGGTCGGCGCGCGCCGCGGCGAACAGCAATGCTTCGGCCGCCGCGCTCCAGCGCTCGTCCGCGCCGGTCAGCAGCAGCTCGCGGATTTTCTCGGCTCCGTCGCTGCCGCCAGGCTCGCGGGTGACGAGGACGTCGATGCCGCGCCGGCCGAGCGCGTCGGCTAGCGCCTGGACCTGGGTCGACTTGCCGGCCCCCTCCCCGCCCTCGAGGCTGATGAACTTGCCGCGCGAGTTCTGTTCGGCGCTCACGCCATGCCGAGCAATTGCTTGAAGCCGAGCACCAGGCGGCCAAAGAAGCCGGCCTCGCCGATCGCTTCGCCGGCGACCAGCGGGACGATTTGCGGCGCGGTGTCGCCGGTATGGATGACCAGGTCGGCGACGTG
>JANPIQ010000036.1:0-23351 GCA_031425075.1 Sphingomonadales bacterium | reverse complement strand
AGAGCAGCGGAATCATAATCCGCGTGTCGGGGGTTCGAGTCCCTCCTCCGCTACCAACCGCCGTTTTCGGTCGCGGTTGTGGCCCTCATGTGTGCGATGCTGATCGGGCTTGGGAACGTGCCTGGCCGGGCTTGCTCGTTTAATCGTCACTGGCGTCGTATTGGGTCAGAAATTCGATCAATGCGCGTTCTACTCCGCTTAGATATTTGTGTGACCGGGGCAGCTTGGGGTTGAGTTGTTCACCATCGCGACGTTGCACAGCTTCGATGATAGCGGGGTGGACATAGCTTTTGCGTGCAATTGCAGGGGTGTTGCCCAGATTTGCCGCCACTTCAGCCAGCATCTGTTTCAGGCCGATCTCTCCCTTGGTAGAAATTGCGGCACCGAAGGCGATGACGCAGGCCCCCCAGGTCCTGAAATCTTTCGCGGTGAAGCCGTCGCTATGCGTCCGCAGGTAATCGTTTATGTCTCCCGACGTTACGGTCCGGCGCTCTCCGTCGGCATCAATGTATTGAAACAAGTCCTGGCCGGGTTCGCTCAAACAACGCCTCACGATCGCGGCAAAGCGTCTGTCGGCAATCGAGACATTGTGGGGTTTGCCCGATTTACCGATGAAACTGACAGTCACTTTTTCTCCGCGAACAAGCGCGTGACGGTTGCGGAGCGTAGAGGCACCGAAGCTTTTGTTCGCCGATGCATAGGCGCGATTGCCCACCCTTATCTTGCCGTGATCGAGGAGGTGGATAACCGCCGCAATGACACGATCGCGCCCCATTCCCCGGCGCGATAGATCGCGGTCGACCTGTTTGCGGATGGCGGGCAATGCCATGCCGAATGCAGCGCACCGCCCATATTTTTCGGCGTCTCTCCGGGCACGAAAATGGGGATGGTAGCGATATTGCAATCGTCCACGATCATCGATCCCGGTTGCCTGAATATGCCCTCTTGGATCAGCGCAGAACCAGGCATCGCGATACGCAGGCGGCAGTGCAATCGCGTTGAGCCGCTCGATCACCCGAGGCGAGGTGACCTGCCTGCCTCGAAGATTGCGGTACAGCCATCCTTCGCCCTTACGC
This sequence comes from Sphingomonadales bacterium, assembly GCA_031425075.1. Taxonomy (GTDB): domain Bacteria; phylum Pseudomonadota; class Alphaproteobacteria; order Sphingomonadales; family Sphingomonadaceae; genus Aquisediminimonas. Next base: position 22,275 of record JANPIQ010000036.1, on the reverse strand, counting down.
TCACGGGTGTACCCTGACTCGAAATCCTCGACATATCGCGACTCTGCCGATGTCATCGGTCACCAATCGCCAATAGACCGGCCGAATTTATGCTCGGGATTGCGAAGCGCGTTGCAAGACCTCGTGCGCTTGAACCGTCATATGTTTTTGTTTTCGGCGAGCTACGCGGTACGCACATTGGCATGTTTCGTTTTCTAACAGAAGTGCGCCGGAAAACGCGGATTGAACAGGCTAAGTTCCGGTCGGAGCACATCGCACGCCTCTCTCAGGTGCAGGCGCGGTTCAATGGCATCGCAATGTTGACGGTGACCCCCGACTCTTTCCACAAAAACGTGACGTCGCTTCCCGGCTTTTCCTGACCGAACGCCGTGATGACCATCGTGCCAAATCCTTTTCGTTCAGGGGGACGCGTTGGTGGGCCTCCTGTTTCGACCCACGCGATCGCCAGCACACTTTCTGTGGGTGACGATGATTGGCATTTCCAATCCACGGATAATTGTCCACGCTCTGTGGAAAGGCATCCATACTTCGCAGCATTTGTCGCAAGTTCATGGATCACCAGCGTCAGCGATTGTGCGCTGGTCGGGTCGAGCATGACATCTTCACCCGACAGAATGACATTGGGTTGGATTTCATCCCGATAAGGCGCAAGTTCAGCGTCCAACAGTCCAGCGATGCTTGCGCCGTTCCAGTTCGATGCGGCAATGGCCCCATTGGTCTGGGCGAGCGCGCGGATGCGCTTGCTCAGTTTGGTCTTGAATTCAGGAACGGTCTCGGCCCCCGCCAACTGAACAATACCTTGCACGACCGCAAGCAGATTCCGGGCACGGTGTTCGACTTCGCGGACCAGCATGGTTTCGCGCGCCTGGGCTTTCTTGGTGTTCGAAATATCCACCGAAACGCCAGCCAGTCCGGCCAAATTTCCATCGCCATCGTATAGTGGCGATTTGCTCGTACGATAAATTCGACGCTCTCCTGCGCGATTGGTCACCGCTTCTTCGATGACAATCGTGGTTTGGGTCTCCAGCACCTGCCGGTCGATGTCATGCACCGCGTCGAATTCATCGTGGTCCTCATATAAGTCGGCCTCACTTTGCGCTTGCAGTGACCCAAAATTATCGACCCCCAGGGTTTTGAGCGTGGCTGAATTGGCGTAGATCACCTGGAAATTCAGGTCTTTGGCATAGATCATGTCCGAACAGGCTTCGCCGATTGCGGACAGCAAATTTGCCGCTTCACGCGCATCGGCTTCGCTTCGCAAAAGACTGGCGGATCGCTCCGCAACACGATCTTCAAGTGTCCGATTGGCGACGTGGAGACGCGAAATATTCTGTCTGTTCTCTTCGGCAAGCGCACCCATCGACAGCCCGGTGGTCGATACAACAATCAGAAAAAGCTGAAGTGCTTCGTTCTGAACGTTCGTATAAATTTCGGTTTGCGCAAACGAGCCCAGCCCACCAACGGTGAACATCAGCGACAGACATGTTACCGACACTATCGCGCAGATCGCGCCGGGCATCCGAAAGCTGAGCGCGGCCCATAGCAGCGGAGGAATGAGGAGAAACGCAAACGGAATGAGCCCCCCGAGCGCAATGATCGACATAACGATGAACACGATCAGCAATGCAGCAGCTTCGGTCCATCGTTGAGGAAACATGACCAGTTTTGGTGCCGCAGCCTTGAACACCAGCAATCCCAGGGGCGCCGCCAGCGCAGCGCCGGTCGCATCGCCGAGATAAATTCTGATCCACGCGTCGAACCACGGCCGTCCGTAAGATAGGCCCAACGCGATGCTTCCGGTCGTGGCACTCATCAACGGCATCGCCACGATTGCAACGACCAGAAACACGGCTGCACCTTTGATCGTCACCAAATAAGGTCGTGATTTTATCAGACGCTGGATGATCAGGGCGCCGGTCAATGCGGCGAATGCGTTGCCAAAGGCCAGTATCGATGCAGGCCCTATAGCGTGTCGATACCATAGAAGATTACCGGTAAATTCGGCAGCGATTGCCGCGGCCGCCCAGATTGGCCAGGATCCGCGCGGCGATGCGAGCGCAGCTGCAAGCAGGAAGCCTGCCGGTAACCAGATCGAAATCCCCGAACCTGGAACCGTTCCTAAAATTTCGGTAATACCTGCAGCGGCAAGGCAGGTAGCATACATGCCAACCGCGTAGATCGCACGTTTCGGGATCGCGTTACCGGGTATCATCGTGCAATCTGAAAGGTTGGGAACTGGACACCACCAGTATAACTCTGAATTTCGTCTTTGCCAGCTTCGTTTAGAACGCCACCGCGCTGCGCGGGGAACAGATATATCGCCCGCGCTATTTCAACTGGCTGTCCTTGCTGCCGCGCCGATTGATGTGCGAATGACGTATTCGGGCGTCGCGTTCGGACTGGCAGACGATACACGTCCGGACGCCAGGCAACGCCGCGCGTCGGCGCTCCGGAACTGGCTCCCCGCAGACATCGCAATATTCCGCGCTCGGGCCGGTCGACAGGTTCGCGCGGGCACCAAGAACAGCGTCGCTGATCGTATCGTCGATCTGGTCTTGCACGGCACCGTCGCGTGTCCAGCCTCCAGCCATCATCATCGTCCTTTATCAACGTGGCCGCCATGCGCGAGGCACGGCAAAATCAATATCCGGGCAGCGGCTGATCGGCCACGCCCCAGCCTTGCAGCAATCGTCCCGATGCCCGCTCGATCAGCTTTGCGGCGTCATTCAGATTGAAATGTCCGCCACCGGTGACATCGCTCACTTCGCTCCACGCAATCGGTGCAGCTACAGGGGCGCCTTCGCGCGCGCGGACGCTATAAGGCAGGATCGCGGTCGAGCCCCGCTGGTTGCGCAACCAGTCGATGAAAATCCGGCCTTTGCGCTTCGCTTTGGACATGGTCGCAGTGTACCGGTCGGGGCTCACACTCGCCAAAGCGCTGGCGAACCGATGCGCAAAGTCGGTGACTTCGGGCCAGTGCGCCACAGGCGACAACGGCACGACCACATGGATACCCTTGCCGCCCGATAGCATTGCAAAGCTCACCAGCCCCAGATCGGCAAGCTGCTCCTTCAGATGCACTGCGCCTTTTCGCACATCGCCAAAATCCAGCCCTTCATCGGGATCGAGATCGAAAATCAAACGGTCGGGCCGCTCGACGTCAATGGCTTTGGCCCCCCAGCCGTGCAACTCGATCGCCCCCATCTGGACACATTCGAGCAAACCGGTTTTGTCCTCGACGTACATATAAGCGCGCGTCTCGCCATCCTTACCGAGAACGTCGAGCGTCCGGATCGCATCGCCCAGATTTTCGGCACCATGCCGCTGAAAAAAACATTGTTTGCCTCGACCTTGCGGGCACCGAACGAGGCTCAAAGGCCTGCCCCCGGCGGTTCCCAGCACCAGCGCCGACAGTGACTCATAATAGGCGGCCAGCTCACCCTTGGTGATGTCCGCTTCGGGAAAAATCACGCGATCGGGGTTCGAGATCCTGACGATCGGCGCTTGCGGTACGGGCTGCGCACGCTCAATCGTCACATCGCCCGGCTTTTTGTCGCGGCGGAGCCCGATAAAGCTCGCATGCCGCAAGATCCCGTCATCGGTGAGCGCGCCATAGGCAATTTCGGCGACCAGTTCAGGCTTCACGAAATGCGCGCCGCGCCGTGCGGCCGATGGAACCGCAACCGCCGGCTTGTTGGTCGCAAGAGCGTCGAGTTCCTCTTTTAATGCCGCTATCGTCGTGTCGCTGAAACCGGTGCCGACTTTGCCTGCGTATCGCAGGTCTTTGCCATCGCGTGCAGCCATCAACAATGCGCCGAAGCCACGTTTTGTCGCGCTGCTATCAGTCCAGCCGACGATGACATATTCGGCGCGCAAGGTGCATTTGACTTTCAGCCACGCCTGAGTGCGCTTGCCCTTATAGGGCGCATCGGCGCGTTTCGATACAATGCCTTCGAGCCCGGCATCGCACATCGCGGCCAGCAATGCTTCGCCGCTGCCCAGCACATGTTCGGCAAACTGGAACGGGCCAACGGCCGGAATAATCGGCTGCAACCGTTGCTTGCGTTCGACGTTGGAAAATGTCCTGCAATCGGTTCCATCGATTGCCAGCAGGTCGAACGCGAAGAATAATACGGCGGGATCGCCGCTTTTGATTGCGTCCTGCAATGCCCCAAAACTTGGCTTGCCGTCCGCGTCGAGCACGACGATCTCTCCGTCGATCAGCGCGCTATCGACATCGAGTGCGGCAGCTGCGGCGATCAATCGCGGAAATTTGGCCGACCAGTCGAGCCCTGTTCGCGTGAAAAGCTTTGCAGCGCCACCGCCTATCGAAATCAGCGCGCGGTACCCGTCATATTTGGTCTCGTGCAGCCATTCACCGCCAGCGGGCACATGATCGACGAGCGTTGCCAGTTGCAGCGGTTCGAACTTTTGCGGCGCTTTTGTTTTTCGGCCCGGCTTGGTCTTTGCTACGGGTTTCCCTGCAGCAATCTCCTGCATTGTCCGCCCGGTTGTTACACTGGACAGGCCCCGCTCGACCAGATCGTCGCTCGATCCGGCAAACCCGTCATCGATCTTGCGCAACAGCCAGTTTTCGCGCTTCTCGCCTGACTTTCCCTTGATCCGCACCAACAGCCATTCGCCCTTCATCCGCTGACCATCCAGCGTGAAATGCAGATGCCCTTCGTCCAGATCGCTGGCACTTTTTCCAGCGATCGGTGCCCATGTTCCGCGGTCCCACAGCATCACCGTCCCGCCGCCATATTCACCCTTCGGGATCGTGCCTTCAAACGTCCCATATCCGAGCGGATGATCCTCGGTTCGCACGGCAAGCCTTTTGTCGGCGGGATTGAGACTCGGGCCTCTGGTCACCGCCCAGCTTTTCAGGACTCCGTCGATCTCGATCCTGAAATCCCAGTGCAACCGCGTCGCATCGTGCTTTTGCACCACGAACGAATTGCCTGTGCCCTTCGCCCGCTTGCCCGCAGGCTCGGCTGTTTTTTTGAAGTCGCGCTTCTGATTGTATAATTGAAGAGGATCGACCGCCATGCGTTATGCCCGCTTTTTGGCCGGGGCCTTGTCGGCAGCTTTGGGGGAAGACGGGGCTTTCGCAGCGATCGGCTTTGCCTTTTCCAGAGATTTTTTGAGCGCTGCCATCAGATCGATGACATTGCCTTTGCCTGCTGCGGCTTCGGGCTCATCGTCGGCCACGATCTTGCGGCCTTTGGCTTTCAGCTTGCGCGCAACAAGCTCCTTCAGCGCGTCGATGTATCGATCCTTGAATGCCGCCGCATCGAAGTCTCCAGCCTTTTTGGCGATCAGCGTCTCAGCCAGATCGAGCAATTCGGCATCGGGCTTGTCGCCCGGAATCTCGCTGAAATAGCTTTGGGCCTTTGCCAGTTCATCGGCATAGCGCAGCGTTTCCATGACGATGCCTTTGCCGCATGGCTTGATCGAAACCACATATTCGCGGCCACGCATCGCCAATTGTCCAAGGCCCACCATCTTTGTCCGCTTGAGCGCTTCGCGGAGAACGATGAATGCTTCATTGGCGAGATCGTCGGCGGGGACGACGTAATAGGGTTTTTCGTAATAGGTCACGTCGATATCGTCTGCAGGGACGAACAGCGTCAGCTCGAGCGTTTTTTTCGATTCAAGGCGCACGGCTTCGAGCTCGTCGTCTTCGAGCAGGATAAAATTGCCCTTTTCATATTCGTAGCCCTTCATGATATCATCCGCCTCGATAGGGCCGATGCCGGGCACCGATTTCAGATATTTGACGGGTTTTCCCGAAGGCTCGTGGATTTGCCGGAACGATATGCTGGCACCGCTTTTGGTCGCGGAGTAGATCTCGACCGGAATCGATACCAGCGCCAGCCGAAGCTGACCTTTCCAATACGGCCGCGCTGCCATCTGTCATCTCCCTTGAACCCAATAACAAAGCAACGCGATTGCGGTTCCAGATGCCGCCCCGCGCCTGCACATAACTCAGGAACAAAGCATTGAGGGTCCGGTTCTTTGCCCGAAATAGCCAAGGAACCAGTCATGACTGCACAAGATCCACCGGTCCATGAAGACGCGTTGCCGGGCCATGAAACCGAACTGACGCCCAAACCCGAATGGGTGCCACGATATCCCGGTTCGGGCAGACTGGCCGGCAAGGTGGCAATTATCACAGGCGCCGATAGCGGCATCGGGCGTGCAGTCGCTGCGCTGTTCGCGCGCGAGGGGGCAGACATTGCGGTCCTCTATTTATGCGAACATGAGGATGCCAACGATACGGTGGCGATCGTCGAACAGGAAGGGCGAAAAGCCATTGCCATCGCAGGCGATGTGGGCGACGCCGAATGGTGCAAACAGGCCATATCCGAAGTGATCGGTTCGCTGGGCGGAATCGATATTCTCGTCAACAATGCAGGCGAACAGCATCCCGATCAGGAAATCACAGACATCACCGAAGCCCAGCTTCGCCGCACATTCCAGACCAACATCTTTGGCATGTTCTTTATCACTCAGGCCGCACGTCCGCATCTGAAGTCAGGTGCGTCGATTATCAATTGCACCAGCGTGACCATGTACCAGGGTGCCAAAGAGCTGCTCGATTATGCGAGCACGAAAGGGGCGATTACCGCATTCACACGCAGCCTTTCGGAAAACCTTATCGATAAGGGGATCCGGGTAAACGCGGTCGCCCCAGGCCCGATTTGGACGCCGCTCAATCCGTTCGGCGGCGCCAGTAAGGAAAAGCTGGCAACCTTTGGCGAAACGACGCCGATGAAACGGCCCGGACAGCCCAACGAAGTTGCGCCGAGCTTTCTGTTCCTCGCGTGCGAAGATGCCAGCTATATGTCGGGGCAGGTGCTCCACCCTAATGGCGGCACGATCGTCAACGGGTAGGCAAGTCTCCCGTCGCAGTGTCGAGACGACCCAGCGGGGGGCGATGACGGCCTGCGCGGCCGGCGGAACTCAGATCGGGCCGTGACGTTGCTTGTGCCATGCAAGATCGATCTCCGCGGCTGACAGAACACCTTGCGGGCCAATCCTTGGCACCATCGCGCTGGCGGGCGATTGCCGAATTGCCGCGTGCTGGCTTTGCCGTTGCGCTGTTACCGTTTCACATCGCGCGACTTAGGGCCGCGAGACGGGGTGACGGCAGCCCCGTCCTCGTCATTCCGGGGTTTGCCACGACCGACCGATCGACCTACATATTGCGAAGATATTTGTCGTGGCTTGGCTACGAGGTTCATGGATGGGCGCTCGGTCGCAACCTGGGCGCAAAAACCATCGGCCTGCGGAACGAAGAGCTCTTGGCGCGTCTCGATCACATCCACGGTCAGTACGACCGCAAAATCACGCTGATCGGATGGAGCATGGGCGGCATCATGGCGCGGATGATCGCACGCGAAAAGCCCGAAAAGGTCCGGCAGATTATATCGCTTGGCGCGCCGTTTGCAGGCAATCCGTTCGCCAATACCGCCTGGCGGCTTTATGAACGGATGTCTGGCCACAGCCTTTCGCACCCGATCGCACGCGCGCAGATTGCGGAGAGCAAGCTGCCGCCTCCTGTTCGCTCGGTCTCGTTATTCTCCAAATCGGATGGCGTTGTTGCCTGGCAATCCTGCCTCGAGCCAGACCACCCGCACACCCTCAACATCGAAGTCCAAAGCGCGCATTGCGGCTTCGGATTCTCACCTGCGGTACTGCGCACCGTGGCCGATCAATTGGCAGACCCGGGCGAGGTGGTGCGGTAGGGTTTTCGGCATTGCTGGACCTGCCACGACGGCATCGGTTTCGATGATGCGCACCTCTAGCTTTTGCAACGGCTTTGAGCTGTTTCAGGTTCGAAACTGATGAGCCGATCTGTCGAAAAATTGGTGATGCGATAGCCGGAACACATCGCGCAGAACTGGGTTAGGTCCGGCATGTCTCAGTCTGCACCAGCCCAATCCCGCGACGACGCCCCGGTGGTAACCTCCAAACAGGCCAGGGGAAACCGTCAGCTGCTCGCAAGCAGCGTCACCATCAACCGCGAGCCACACGACGTGTTTGCATTTTTTCGGGACTTCTCCCGGCTTCCCGAATTTATGGAGAATATCGAGCGGATCGATGTGCTCGATAATTCGCGTTCGCATTGGGTGGTCAAGGGTCCGGCGGGCAGCCAATATGAGTGGCACTCGCAGATCACCGAAGAAATCGAGGGCAAGTCAATAACTTGGCAGTCCGAAGAGGGCGGCGATGTCGCGAACAGCGGTCGCATCGAATTTGCTGGAGCGCCCGGGCGCGGCACCGTCGTGACTGCGACCATTGCCTATAAGCCGCCGGGGGGCGTCGTGGGAAAACTGATCGCGAAGGTGTTTCAGCGCGAGCCATCGATCCAGACGCGCCGCGACCTGCGGCGGTTGAAACAATTGCTTGAAACCGGCGAAATTGCGACCGCTGCGCGCAACCCCGCCATATTTGCCGAACAGGAGGGGTAGTCCGATGCGCGCACTCACATGGCATGGAAAGCATGACGTCCGCGTTGAAACAGTCGATGATCCTGGCATCGTCAACCCGCGCGATGCGATCATCAAGGTCACGTCGACTGCAATCTGTGGCTCCGATCTTCACCTGTACGATCATTACATCCCGACGATGCAGTCAGGCGATATTCTCGGCCATGAATTCATGGGGGAAGTGGTCGACGTCGGTCCCGGCAGCACGCTCAAGATCGGGCAGCGCGTCGTGGTGCCGTTCACGATTGCGTGCGGCGGCTGCTATCATTGCGGCAAGGCCCAGTTCTCCGCCTGCGATAATGGCTTGCCTGCCGATAACCAGGATATCGCGCGCGAGTTATACGGACAGCCGATGTCGGGCCTGTTCGGCTACAGCCATATGACGGGCGGCTATTCGGGCGGCCAGGCCGAATATGTGCGCGTGCCGTTTTCCGACGTCGGCCCGATCGTAATCCCCGAAGGTGTCGACGATGACAAAGTGCTGTTCCTTTCGGACATTCTTCCGACCGGGTGGATGGCGGCGGAAAATTGCCAAATCGAACCCGGCGACACCGTGGCAGTCTGGGGCTGCGGGCCCGTTGGGCTCTTTGCGGTCCAGTCGGCATTTCTGATGGGGGCCGAGCGCGTCATCGCGATCGACCATTTTCCCAATCGGCTGGAAATGGCCCGCCGCTTCGGTGCCGAGACGATCAATTTCGAAGAAAGCGAAACCTACGAAGCGCTGATGCTGATGACTGGCGGGATCGGCCCAGACGCGGTGATCGATGCGGTCGGCCTCGAAGCGCATGGCTTGTTCGTCGATAATGTTGTCGATCAGATCAAGGCCTCGACGTTCCTCGGAACCGACCGCACGCATGCCATTCGTCAGGCCATCATCGCCTGTCGCAAGGGCGGGCGCGTGTCGATGCCCGCTGTTTATGGCGGGTTCGTCGACAAATTTCCGCTGGGCGCGTTGATGGAAAAGGGACTGACGCTGCGTACCGGCCAAACGCACGTCCAGAAGTATCTGCCCGCGCTGCTGACGGCCGTTCTTGAAGACAAAATCGATACCACCTTCTTGATCAGCCACCGGCTGCCGCTTGAAGATGCGCCACAGGGCTACAAGCTGTTCCACGACCAACAGAACGAAGCGACCAAAGTCGTGCTCAAACCCGGCATGGCGCGCGCCGCCTGATTTCATAAGGATCGAAATATGACCAGACCTTTGGCTATCGTCACTGGTGCATCAACCGGCATCGGCTTCGAACTGGCGCATGTTGCTGCGCAAAATGGCAGTGACCTGATCGTCGTCGCCAATGAAGCATTGATCGAACGTGCCGCAGAAGATTTTCGCCGACATGGCACGCAGGTGCACGCAATAGAGGCAGATCTGGCGACATTCGAAGGCGTCGATGCGGTGCTCGGTTGCGCCGCCGGACGGCCCCTCGACATGCTGTTTGCCAACGCCGGGACAGGACATGGCGGTGCATTTCTCGATCAGGAGGTTACAGAATGGCGTCGTACGATCGATACCAATGTCACAGGGACCGTTTATCTTCTCCACCGTACGTTGACAGAAATGGTCGCGCGCGGCGTTGGCAAGGTGCTCGTGACCGGATCAATCGCGGGTTATGTTCCCGGTGCTTTCAACGCCACATATAACGCTACGAAAGCGTTCATCGACAATTTCACTGAGGCGTTGCGCAACGAGATCAAGGATTATCCCGGCATCACGTTAACGACGCTGATGCCCGGTGCAACCGACACCGAATTTTTCGCACGGGCCGATATGCTCGATACGAAGGTGGGCGCAACCGATGCCAAAGCCGACCCGGCAAAGGTTGCGCAAGACGGCTGGAATGCGTTGATGGCTGGAAAGGGGCAGTTCGTGTCTGGCCTGTTGAATAAGGCGCAGGTAATGGCCGCAGGGGTCGTGCCGCAGCCGATCCTTGCCGAAATGCATCGCAAGCTTGCCGAGCCCGGATCGGCTGGATGATCTGTTCCCATCGCTGACAATTTCTGCGCACGCAGTCCGGCAAATAGCGTGCCGGCCTGCAAATATTGTGTCTCTGAATGAAGGGGAGGGCTGATCGGTCATGTCGGATGTTGCAGGGTGGATCGCGTCGGCGGCAACGATGATTGCGGCGATGATGACCGCTGCCAACCTGGGAACTCGGGTCACCGGGTGGGGATTTGTGGTGTTCACATTCGGGTCGATCGCCTGGGCCAGCGTCGGCATCATGACCGGTCAGACAAGCCTTGCCTTTACGAACGGATTCCTCTTGCTCGTCAATCTCTTTGGCGTGTGGCGCTGGCTTGGGCGGCAGACCCGGCACGAAGCCGGTAGCGAAGTGGCCCAGCAAAAAAGTCACCAGCATCCTCAAGTCCCTTCGCTTTATTCGGGCGCATCGCTCGTTGGCGCGACCGTCAAAGACGGCAACGGAGAGACTGTCGGCACGATAATCGACACGATGCATGCCTGCGAAAGCCGCACCTTGTCTTACGTCGTCATCGCGCAAGGCGGTGTCGGGGGTGCCGGTGAAACACTTCGCGCCATTGCACCTGATCACCTTGTTTTCGGTCAGGATGGCGTGCGATCGCTGCTTAATTCGACCGACGTTGCTGCCGTCGCGCCGATCGATAAAGACGCCTGGCCTGCAGTTGCGCCATCGACGTCGGTGCCATCAACGCGCCTGTCAGGCACTTCGCCGCGTTCTGAAGGATTTGCCAATGCGCAGGCCTGATTCTGCCGGATCAAGCGATGATGCGACCGCGAAGGCATGCCGTCGATGAGTGTCGCGGCGATTGCCACGAGAATTGCCGAGCATATCGAGCACGGCAGTATGCTGTATGTGGCGGAGAGCGAAACCAAAGCGGCAACGCTGGCAGCAGCGGTCAGCGGTGCTGCACCCGGCGCCGACGTCATTCTCGTGCCATCAAGCGACTCGCTACCCGGCGAAGATGCGCCTGCGTCGCCGGGCAATGCCGGCGCGCGTATCGCAGCGTTGCGCCAGTTGCGCGTCCTCGCCCAGTCAAGAAGCGATGTCCGAGGCGCCGTTGTCGCAAGTGCGGATGCCATTTCACGGCGCTATGCGCCGCCTGAAGCCTTCGATACCGCTCCGCCGATATTGAGTGTCGGCGATCCGATTGCGCTCGAATCGTTCGAAGCAGACTGCACCTTGCTTGGCTATGTGGTGGACGACCGTGTCGATGAGCCCGGCGAAGTCGCGGTGCGTGGAAATGTCGTCGATATCTACCCTGCCGACCGGCCCTTGCCAGTTCGGGTCGAGGTCGATGGCGGTCGCATAGCGAGTTTAAGGAGTTACGATCCAGTCGATCAGCGCAGTCTTGAGGAATTTGCTTCTTTCTCGATCGGTAGGGTGAGCGAGGGAGTAGCAAATGGTGGGTGCACGCTACTCGATCATTGTCCCCTTGATGTTGCAGTGATCATTGAGAATCGCGTTCCGGCCCGACATCGCGGCCTGTTGGCGCTTGCTGCCGACGTGGCCCGCCACGGACGGGTGCCAGCCGATATGGTGAGCCTCGATGATTGGGCGAACGCTGCAGCACGCTTCACACGGCTCGATTGGGAACATGGGCAGGGCGCGCCGGTGCCCCGGTTCATAGAGCAACGTTCGCCGCTTGCTGCACTAACCCGTTTTGCAAAGCCGTTGTTGGCCGACGGCGCATGTCTCATATTGCTTGGGAGCAATCGCGATCTGCGTTTTTTGCGTCCGCGCATATCGAAAAGGCTCAAATCCCACTGTGAAACACTGGCAAGCTGGCCAGAGGCGGTATCGCTGCCCGATGGCGCCGTCGGCATGCTCGAAATGCCGTGCAACACTGGCTTTCAGCGCGGCCGGGTCATTGCCATTGCTGCCGCAGATTTGCTCGGCAGCCGTGCCGAAACCGAGACTGGCGCAACACCGACGGTCGGCAGTTTCGATGGCGTGGTCGATTTGCGTTGCGGCGATGTCGTTGTGCATGAAGATCACGGCATCGCGGTCATTCGGGGTATCGAAGCATCGCCTGGGCCCGAAGGCGTCGAAGAAGACGCAATCGCACTCGAATTCGCCAATTCAGCACGCCGTCTGGTTCCGGTCAGCGATGCGGGGCGTATCTGGCGCTATGGAGCCGATGCCGAAGCGGTAACACTCGACAAGCTCGATGGTTCGAGCTGGGTGTCGCGTCGCCAAACACTCGATGCTGAACTGGCAGAATCGGCGAAAGCGCTGGTCACATTGGCAAAACAGCGCGCACAACGCTCGGTCGATCCAATCGTCCCCGATATCGGTCGTTACGAACAATTTGCCGCTGGCTTTCCTCACTCCGAGACTTCGGATCAGGTGCGTGCGATCGACTCAATCCGCGTCGATCTTGCGTCCGGCATGCCGATGGACCGGCTTGTTATCGGCGATGTCGGCTTTGGCAAAACCGAAGTGGCCATCCGCGCCGCAGCAATGGTCGCGCTCGCTGGCGGACAGGTCGTGGTCGCCGCGCCGACGACGGTGCTAGTACGGCAGCATTACGAACTGTTTCGTGCGCGCTTCGAAACCACAGGAATTACCGTTGCGATGCTGTCAAGCTCATCGACAGCCGCCGAAAAGCGGACCGTCACAAAGGGCCTTGTCGATGGATCGATTGCGATTGTCGTTGGCACAAGCGCAGTTGCGGGCAGGGCGGTTCGCTACGCCGACCTTCACCTTGCGATCATCGATGAGGAACAGCGGTTCGGCGCGGCGGACAAGCTCAAGCTGCGCGCGCTGCATGAGGGCCATTTCCTGGCATTGAGCGCGACGCCGATCCCACGGACGTTGCAGAACGCCCTGATCGGGCTGCAACAGCTTTCGGTGATCGCAACGCCGCCTGCGCGACGCCAACCCATACGCACGGTCGTTGCCGAATGGGACGAGGCCCGGATCCGATCGGCGTTGCTGCGCGAAAAGGCGCGGCGTGGGCAGAGCTTCGTTGTTGTCCCGCGCATCGCCGACATGGCTGACATAGCGGCAAAATTATCGCGGCTGGCACCTGATCTTTCGGTGGTGCACGCTCATGGCAAATTGCCGACTGCCGAGCTCGACACCGTCATGACTGACTTTGCAGCAGGCCATGGTGACGTTTTGCTGGCAACCAATATCATTGAGGCGGGGCTCGATGTGCCGCGCGCCAATACCATGATTGTCTGGCGGGCCGACCGGTTCGGGCTTTCCCAGCTGCATCAGCTACGGGGACGGGTAGGACGGGGCAGCAGACGCGGGCAAATCATGCTTATGACCGATGCCGCGAACCCGATTGCGGAAGCCACTGCAAAGCGGCTCAACACGCTTGCAGCGCTCGACCGGCTGGGCGCAGGATTTGCCATCAGTGCGCGTGATCTTGATCTGCGCGGCGGCGGGGATCTGCTGGGAGACAGTCAGACGGGTCATATGAAGCTGGTGGGCGTCGAATTGTACAAGCATATGCTCGAAGCTGCGTTACGGCATGCGCGTGACGAACCAGATGCTCCGGTACCGCCGCAATTGCGGCTCGGCATTTATGGCCGACTTCCAGAGGCGTGGCTTCCCGACGTCGACCTTCGCTTGCAGCTTTACGTCCGGCTCGCGCGGCTGACCAGTCTTGCCGATCTCGATGCGTTCGAAGAGGAGCTTGAGGACCGGTTCGGCGCACTTCCCGGCGATGCGCAGACATTGCTGACAATCGTCAGGATTCGCCTTCTTGGCCAACTGCTCGAGTTTGAACGAATTGACGCCGGGCGCGCGGCAATCGCGCTTAATCCCCGGAGGCGATTGCCCAAAAAGTCGCCCCATCCAGATGCTGAAATCTCCGATGGCCGTTTGCTGTTTCGCGAACGTCATGCGGACATTGATCAGCGGATGCTGCGCGTCGAACAATTGCTCGTTGAGATGCTCGAAACCGATAATCCTGCAGCTATCGTCCAGACAACCGGCAGCGAGCAGGTCTTCGCGTAATGCGAAGTGTCACCTATCAAGCGAGCTATTGACCAAAGACGCGCGGCTTGACGAGGAATTCCAGGAACGAAAAAATTGGTCGATCGCGACTTCCAGAGGCGGGAGCGGCGATCCACGACCGGTGGCGAGCGGCACGAAGCGCGGACGGGGGGCCTTCCAGCCAAGGTCTTCACTGTTGGCCGCGACGATGCGGCGGCGATCATATCCTCCGGCTTCGGCAAGCCGTTGCGCAAATGCGAACCAGCTGAATGGTTCGCCATTGGTCAAATGCCACACGCCATTTTCGCGATCGATGAGGAGGTCGATCGCTGTACGACACAGGTGCGGAACGTAGGTCGGCGAAATGACATGATCGTCCGTCGCGCGAAATTCCGCGCCCGCTGCCAGCGCCGTCAGGCAATGGACCGCAAAATTATGGTCGTCAGATGGCGAAAAGAACGCGGCGGTACGGACGACGAGATGATGGCCTTGCAAGCTTGCCAGCCCCGATTCCATGTCGGCCTTGCTGCGTCCATAGGCGTTGATCGGGTCGGGGGAATCATACTCTGTGTACGCGATGTTGCTGCGACCATTGAAAACCAGATCGCTCGAAAACATCAGTGTGGCTATGTTCCGCTCGGCGCACGCAAGGCCAAGCGCAATCGCCCCGGTTGCGTTGGCACTATAACAACGCGCCGGATCGATCTCTGCATCATCTACGCGGACCCAGCCAGCGGCATTGACGACCGCCCATGGCTGGTAGGCATCAAGCGCGCGAGCGATGCAATCTGGATCTTCCAAATCCAGCGTGCTGCGCGCGGTCAGGACGTAGTCTATGCCGCGAAGCTGACATTCGGCTGACAAAGCAGCACCAAGTGTGCCCGGTGCACCGCAGATCAGCAAGGGTTGGCCCTTGGGTGATACCTGCAGGGCACGGTGATCGGCCATAGGCGCAGGTCTGGGAATCGGCCGATGCAATAAGCGGATCGGTCTCCGCCACCAGCCTGGCCCGATTATCGTGCTCTCCGATCCGCGCGCTTGCACGGCATTTGCCAACGCGGTCCGTCGGGGAGTGCTGGCCGATACATCGAAACTACCCGGCTCGTAATGGCCGGTTTGCGTCAACAGCGTGTTCCAGCCCTGACTGCCAAGCAAGGCCCAAGCTGTGACCGCGCACAGGTCGATCCCTTCGGCGCGAACACGTCGCGCAGTGGCCCAGGCCTCGGTGAGCCAACGGACCTGCTCCTCGCGCGTGCAGCCATTGTGCACTTCCGTGATGGCGATGGGCCGGTGGTAGCGGCCCCAAGCTTCGCGTATCGCGCCTTCAAGACCTACCGGCGGCGGAGTGACGACGCGAACGGCCTCGATATCGCAATAGACGTGCTTACGATTGCCCCCGCGTGGGATGCCGGGGTAACGCGACGTTCGATGATCGAGGAAACGGTCGCTGGTAAGATAATGATCGATGCCGAGGACGTCTGGCGGGCATGGATCGTCTGCGATCGCGCGTAACCGTTTTTCGAACCCGAATTCGCACAGCCGTGACCAAAGCGGATGGTCTGGCCCCACCGACCCTGAAAGCAAGTCCCAGGTCATCCAGCGCCGCTCATTGTCGAAGGCTGCCTGCTGTGCAAGCAAGCCTGTTGCATAGGTCCGGCCGAGATCCTCCGTTTGTACGAGCCGCGCCGCAGGCTGAACGCTGCGGATCGCCCGCATTGCCGATCGCGTCGCATCGGTTTGGTTGAGCATCGCAAGCCAAAACAGGGCTTCACTGCGTTCATGCGGATACCAATGCCCATAAAGCAGCGCGAACCGTGCAGTCGTCAGCGGCTCATTGATCGGCGTCCATTCGGTGACCCAGGGATAACGCTCGACCGTCTCGGCGGCGTGCTGCGTCAAACCTGCAGCAAACTGCTCATCGATGAGCGAGGTATGACGGGGTCCGCTGCCGTGGTGCAACAAGCCGATTATCGGGCGGATAGCCCGCGCACGCAGTTCGGACAGACGAATGTCGCTCCACTCCCATTCACGCTTCGTACTCTGGTCAGGGGCGATGCGTTCCCACAAAACAGGAAAACGGACGGCGTCAACGCCCAATTCGGCGATCAATGCATAGTCATCGCCACGATCGTGATGCCCCGTTGCGTGGATCTGATCGAAAAATCGGTCGCCGATGCGGTTGACCGAACATTCGCAGCCCCCCCACGCTTCTGGTACGCCGGGCAAGGTTCGCCCCGCACCAACGATTTGCGGCCTGCGCGTTTGATCGAGAATTGACATGCGCCGGGAACCATCGATTTGAAGGCGAGTTCCCATAAGACCTGTTGCTGTTAGGTTTCTTCGGCGAAGTAAAGGGAGCGATATGTCTTCGGCATTCAAAAAACTGGTATCGGCGTCGCCAGTGGCGGAACCATCCAATCCGACACTGCTATTGTGCTTTTCGCATCTAAGATGGGACTTTGTGTTTCAAAGGCCGCAGCATCTGATGACGAGACTTGCGCAATTCAGCCGCGTGGTTTTTTGGGAAGAAGCTGTCGACAGCGATAATGGCGAAGCACATCTGGTGTTTCGTACCGATCCGAAATCCGGTGTGATTGTCGCAACGCCGCATGTTCCGCATGGAATGGCCACCGAACAGTCGACAAGCACTTTGCGGATGTTGCTCGACCGTTTTCTGGCGGATCAGAGCGGTGATCGGGTATTATGGTATTACACGCCGATGATGCTGCCTTTTACGCGGCACGCGTCAGCCGATTGTATCGTTTACGATTGCATGGATGAACTGGCGAATTTCAAATTTGCGCCTGCCGAACTGCTCGATCTCGAAACCGAATTGTTTGCGTCGGCCGACCTTGTCTTCACGGGCGGCCATAGCTTGTATGAAGCCAAGCGTGAACGCCATTCGCAAGTGTTCGCATTCCCATCGAGTGTTGATACCCCTCACTTTGCTGTCGCGCGCAGCGTTAAAACCGAACCAGCCGATCAGTTAGCCATTCCACACCCGCGCCTCGGTTTTTGCGGTGTCATCGATGAGCGTATGAATCTGGGCCTTGTTGCGGCAATCGCCGATGCCCATCCGGAGTGGTCGATCGTCATGGTGGGGCCGGTCGTCAAAATTGGCGAAGATGAATTGCCCCGCCGCGCAAACATCCATTATCTCGGTGGAAAGTCCTATGATGAGTTGCCCACCTATCTTGGCGGCTGGGATGTTGCCTTGATGCCGTTTGCGATCAATGAAGCAACACGGTTTATCAGTCCGACCAAGACGCCCGAATATCTGGCCGCAGGGTTGCAAGTAGTTTCGACCCCGATCACCGACGTGGTCCGGCATTATGCCGAACTTGCTGCGGTATCGATTGCCGATGGGATACAGGAATTCGTGTCGGCTTGCGAAGACACGCTGGCACGTTTGGGATCTCGCCGCGAATGGCTGACCGAATGCGACGGGTTTCTCGCGACCATGAACTGGTCGAACACCGTCGATCGCATGTGGGCGCTCATCGTGGGCCAGCTCGAACAACGGCATGCCGCAGCTGCAGTCTGTTCCCCTGTGGGGCTTCGCCAGGCGGAAACCGGCTACGACGTTATGGTTGTTGGTGCCGGCTTTGCAGGTGCAGTCATGGCAGAACGGTTGGCTTCACAGGGAAAGCGCGTTTTGGTGGTGGATCGGAGGCCGCATGTCGGCGGCAACGCTTTCGATCGGCTCGATGACGCAGGTGTGCTGATCCACGAATACGGACCGCATATTTTTCACACCAATAGCGCTGAAATTTTCGAATATCTGTCGCAGTTCACCACATGGCGCTTTTACGAGCATCGGGTTTTGGCAAAAGTTGGCGACATGCTCGTTCCCATTCCGATCAATCGCACGACATTGAACATGTTGTACGAACTGAAGCTGTCTACCGACGAGGATGCAGAAGCGTTCCTCGCCGCCAGGGCCGAACCAATGCCCGTTGTCGAAACATCCGAGGACGTCGTAATTGCTGCGGTTGGACGCGAACTTTATGAAATGTTCTTTCGCGGCTATACGCAAAAGCAATGGGGGCTGGATCCATCGCAACTCGATAAATCGGTAACCGCACGCGTTCCAACCCGGACGAACACCGACGACCGTTATTTTTCGGACAAGTTCCAGTTCATGCCCGCAAATGGCTACACCGCGATGTTCGAAGCGATGCTCGATCATCCCAACATCGAACTGCTGCTTGGGGTCGATTACAATCAGGTGCGAACCGCTTACGGCCATGATCACCTCGTCTTCACCGGACCGATCGACGAATATTTCGGTTATCGCTTTGGCAAGCTGCCCTACCGATCGCTGCGGTTCGAACACGAGACGCTTGACCAGGAATGGCTGCAACCTGTCGCGGTCGTTAACTATCCCCAGCTTTCGACGGCGTTTACGCGGATTACCGAGTATAAACATCTGACCGGGCAGCAGAACCTGCGCACCAGCATCACGCGCGAATATCCGTCGGACGAAGGCGATCCCTATTATCCGGTGCCACGCCCGGAAAATCAGGCGCTTTTGAAGCGTTATGAAGCGCTTGCGCTTGCCGAAAGCGATGTGACGTTTGTCGGCAGGCTCGCGACCTATCGTTACTATAATATGGATCAGATCGTCGGTCAGGCCTTGGCGGTTTTCCGGCGCAAATTTGCCGAACCGGTTGTGGAGGAACCAAGCAAGCGCCGCGTTGCCACGGTGGCGTGATTGCGAAATAAATCAGGTCGGTAACCGTCGGCTCGTGACTTGGGCGAATGGGGTCGTTAAGAGCGCGCTATGGCCGATGTTACCCCTTTCGCGCTGAATGGAAAGCGTATCCTGATCGCCGAAGACGAAGCGATTATCGCGATGATTCTTGAAGATGTGGTCGAACGCATTGGCGGCGTTATCGTACAGACCGCAAGATCGTGCGAGGATGCGCTCGTTGCCATTGAGACTTTGAGTGTCGATGCAGTTATCCTCGACGTTCACTTATCTGGCGGCACGAGTGAGGCCATCATTGCTGCAGCTGACAAAAAAAGAATCCCGGTTCTTGTTTCGACTGGCAGCGATCGGATGTCGTTGCCTGACGCCTTCCGCGCGCTTCCCATGCTTCAGAAGCCGTGGCAAAGCGAGGATGTGCAAACAGCTCTTGCTCAGCTATTCAGCACCGCTACGTAGGATTTTGCGAGCAGCTGGGCCACACTTGCGGCAAGTTCGGCCTGCCGAAACGGTTTTTCGATGCGCGCAAGATCGATGCTGATATCGTTCACGCCCGCATAGCCCGTTATGAGCAAAACGGGCAATCCGGGCCGCTCTATCCGGGCTCGTTCGGCCAGTTCGTCTCCTGTCATCCCCGGCATCAGATAATCGGTGATGAGCGCGTCGATGGCCGTCCCTTTGCCGATCAGTTCGAGTGCGCTTTCGCCATTTTTTGCTTGCACGACGCTATATCCCAGTTGGTCGAGCGTATCGGCGGTCGCTTCGCGCACAAGGTCTTCGTCATCGACAAGCAGGATTACCGATCGGTGCGGCGCGGGCATCACGGATTGCCGGGCCACCTGCCTCCCAATCGCGGCTTCATCGGAACAAGGCAGCCACAACGCCACCGACGTGCCTTGTTCAGGCGCGCTTGTAATCACGAGCGATCCACCGAGCTGAAGCATCATTCCATGCACCATTGACAGACCAAGCCCGGTGCCGTCGCCTATGCCTTTTGACGTGTAAAAAGGTTCGATGCACCGTCGCAAGGTTTCGGCGTCCATCCCCGTGCCAGTGTCGCTGACGGTCAAACACACATAAAATCCAGCTGCAAGGTTCATGGCACTGCCCGGTTCGACGGTTTCTTGCCGCGCTTCTATATGCAACGTTCCCCCCTCCGGCATCGCATCGCGCGAATTGACCGACAGGTTGAGCAATGCCAGCTCGAGCTGATTCGGATCTGCCCGGACCGCCAGCAGCTCCGGCCCGATATCGACCTTCACGCTTATTCGCGGTCCAATCGAACGGTCGATCAGGTCGCGCATGCCATCGATCAACGCTGCAATATCTATTGCCTTGGTTTCGAGATGCTGTCGGCGCGCAAAGGCGAGCAGACGCTGGATCAAAATTCTGGCACGGTCGGCCGACTGCAGCGCTCCCGATACCAGCCGGCTTGTCCGCTCTTCCCCTGCAACGCGGCGTTCCAACATTTCAAGAACTGCCATGATCGGCGTCAGAAGATTGTTGAAGTCATGAGCAACCCCGCCGGTTAACTGGCCAATCGTTTCCAGCTTCTGCGCCTCGAACAGTTGCGCGCGGGCAGAATCAAGTTCGAATTGACGGAGTTTGTCACGGGTCACGTCGCGCGCCACGCAGTTAAAAACCCCCGCTGCCGACGATACCGACCAGGCAAGAAAGTGCCATTCCCCCTGTTTCGCGCGATACCTGCACTCAAAGCGCGCGGCTATTTTTTCACCGTTCGTCAGCGCTGTGGCCTGGGCTTCGCATGCCGCCAGATCTTCGGGGTGGATCAGATCCCAGAAGCTGGTGTGAACCAGCTCCGCATGGCTCCATCCCAGCAACGGTGTCCATGCAGGATTGAGCGCGACGATGCGGCCATCGAACTGCGCAATCATCAGCAAATCTTCGGCAGTTTCCCACAATCGGTCGCGCTCCGCCACGGCGGCCTCTACCTCGCGCTCGAGCTGATCGGTCAGCCGCTTCTCGCGATCGATGTCGAGCGACGCAACGACACCGCCACTGCGAACGCCATTGGCATTGCGGACAGCGGCAGCGACAAATCTCACCCACGCATCGCGGCCATCTCCGCGCCGATACAATACTTCGAGCTCGGCCCGTTCCTCGTGCCCCAGAATGACGCGGGCGAGCGGATATTCGCGCGCGCGGACTTGGCGCCCGTCGGGGTGAAAGCTGATCCATTCGCTATAAGCATCGACATCGGGCGATGGCAAAACCGGGTGCCCGACGATCTGTTCTACCTGCTGATTGCCGCCGGTGATCTCGCCGCTCTCATTGGCAAAGAGCAAACCGACAGGCACGGCGTCGATTACAGCGCGCAGTCTAGCTTCGCTGTTCGAAAGCGCCAGCTCGGCATCTTTGCGCGCTGCAATGTCTTCGGCAACAGCGACGAAAAACGAGGGTGCTCCCTGAGCATCGCGGACAAGCGACACCGTCAGGTTCACCCAGATTTCGCGACCGTCCTTGCTTACATAACGCTTTTCCATCGTGTAATCGGCTGCGTCCCCGGCAAGCAGGCGCTCGACGTTGGCAACATCTTCGACAAGATCGTCAGGGTGGGTAATGTCTTTCCAGCCTTCGCCGACCAGTTCTTCACGGCTGCGGCCCAGGATCGCGCAATAGCGGTCGTTAAGTTCCAGAAACGGTCCGTCCAGCCCGACGCGGGCGACACCCACTCCTGCCTGTTCGAACACCGCACGATAACTGACTTCGCTGGTTGCGAGCGCCTGTGCCGCGGCTTTTTCGGCGCGGATGTCGCGCACTTCGACGATTGTTCCCACGGTGCGCGCGGTTTCGTCGCGGATGGGGCTGGCAACATAGGCGACCGGAAAGAAGCTGCCATCCTTGTGCACGAAAACCTCTTCACCGCGCATATTGGCGTTCTCGGGAAATGCCCGGTCGATCGCACATTCATGAAGAGGGAAGGGGCGTCCATCGGGATAGGTGTGATGGATAACGTCGTGCAATGGCCGCCCTTGGGTTTCGGCAAAGCTGTAACCCGTCATCTCTTCGGCAGCGCGATTCATATAGGCACAATGCTGGCGGTCATCCATCAGGAAGATCGACACCGACGCGTTTTCGAGAACTGCGTTCAGGCGCTGGCTGGTCTCGCGCAGCAGCTCCTCGA
>JANPIQ010000035.1:0-7236 GCA_031425075.1 Sphingomonadales bacterium | reverse complement strand
AATCTTGCCCTCATATGAACGAGAAGGACCGTACATGAGCGACACTGCCGACCGCGTGAAGAAAATCGTTGTCGAGCATCTCGGTGTCGAAGCCGACAAGGTCACGACCGAAGCGAGCTTCATCGACGATCTGGGTGCTGACAGTCTTGACATCGTCGAACTCGTCATGGCGTTTGAAGAAGAATTCGGCGTCGAAATCCCCGATGATGCTGCCGAGAAAATCGCGACGGTGGCGGACGCGATCGCGTTCATCGATTCGAACAAGGGCTAAATGCACGAAGGGCTGGCGTTCGGCCGGCCCTGCGGCGCGCACGGATGCGCCAAACGGCTTCCACGCTTCGGCTGGGGGCCGTTTTTGTGTCATGATAGGGAGAATTCGCCATGCGCCGTGTCGTTGTAACAGGGCTGGGGCTGGTCACGCCATTGGGGGCCGATGTCGAAACGACCTGGGCCAATCTGGTCGCAGGCAAATCGGGCGCCGGGCCAATCACGCGCTTCGATGCCGCAAACCAGAAATGCACGATTGCATGCGAAGTAAAGCCCAAGGATCACCCCTGGGGGTTCGACCCTGACAAGCGCGTCGACCACAAGGTCCAGCGCCAGGTCGATCCGTTCATCATTTTCGGGATCGATGCAGCGGGCCAGGCGCTCGAGGATGCAGGATTGACCGAGATGAGCGAGGCTGAACGGTTTCGCGCGGGCTGTTCGATCGGTTCGGGAATTGGTGGCTTGCCGGGGATCGAGAGTGAATCGCTCGTGCTCGCCGAACGCGGACCGGGGCGTGTCAGCCCGCATTTCGTACATGGCCGGCTGATCAACCTGATTTCCGGGCAGGTCAGCATCAAATACGGGTTGATGGGCCCCAACCATGCTGTCGTTACAGCGTGTTCGACAGGCGCGCATTCGATCGGCGATGCGGCGCGGATGATCGCGCTCGATGATGCCGATGTCATGCTGGCGGGCGGATCCGAAGCGACGATTTGCCCGATCGGGATCGCCGGGTTTGCGCAGGCGCGCGCGCTCAACACAAGCTTTAACGACCGGCCCGAGCAGGCGAGCCGCCCCTATGACAAGGATCGTGACGGGTTTGTCATGGGCGAAGGCGCAGGCGTCGTCGTGCTCGAAGAATATGAACACGCCAAGGCGCGTGGCGCGAAAATCTATGCCGAGGTCGTAGGCTATGGCCTGTCGGGCGATGCCTATCACGTGACCGCACCGCACCCCGATGGATCGGGCGCATATCGGGCCATGGAGATGGCGTTGAAGCGCGCCGGCATGGCGCCGTCGCAAATCGATTACATCAACGCGCACGGCACTTCGACAATGGCCGACACGATCGAACTGGGGTCGGTGAAACGGCTGTTCGGCGATGCGATTGGCGGCGTATCGATGAGTTCGACGAAATCGGCGATCGGCCATCTGCTCGGCGGCGCAGGGGCCGTCGAAAGCATTTTTTGCATCCTTGCGATCCGCGACCAAATCGTGCCGCCAACGCTCAATCTCGACAATCCCGACGAAGGCACCGAAGGCGTCGATCTGGTGCCGCATGTCGCGAAGAAGCGCGTGGTGAAGGCCGTGTTGAACAACAGCTTCGGGTTCGGGGGGACGAATGCGAGCCTGGTGATGCGGGCGGTCTAGCTTCGACCATAATCTTGTGGTATATACCAAGGTCTAGACTTTGGAGGCATTTATGAGCCAAACCGCAAAACTGTTCCTCAACGGAAAAAGCCAGGCTGTGCGCCTGCCCAAGGCATTTCGGTTTGAGGGGAACGAGGTGAATATCCGTAAGGATGAAACGACTGGGGAAGTGATACTTTCCCCAAAGCGCAAGACATGGGCTGAGTTTTTTGCGTTTGCGGACCGCCTCAATGCCGAAATACCGGATGATTTTATGAGCGACGGCATGCGACGTACGCTGCCGCAGGATCGTAACCCTTTTGCGGACTGGAAAGAGTGAGCGTTCAATATTTGCTCGATACCAACGCAGCCAGTGACTTCATCAGAAAACGCGCGTCGTTCCGGCTCCGTGCGGCACCGGTCGATGTATCGATCTTTGCCATATCATCGATAACTGCGGGCGAGTTGCTTTATGGACTGGCCAAGTCACCGGGCGCTACGAAATTAGCGACGCTGGTGCACGAGTTTTTAGCAAGCGCCGCGACGCTTGCTTGGACGATCGCGATCGCCCCACACTATGGCACCCTTCGCGCTGCACTGGAATCTAAGGGCATCACCATTGCCCCTCTGGATCTTTTGATCGCCTCGCATGCGCTGGCTATCGACGCGACATTAATCAGCGCCGATAAAGCTCTGGCACAGATCGACATTCTAAAGATCGAAGATTGGAGTCAGTGATGCAATTTCTTCGATTATCTGCCATCTTGGTGATCTTTCTCCTCGCCGCTTGTTCTGGCGGGGCGTCGAACGAGGGCACCGTTGTGATCGCGCCGGGATCGAGCCTGACGGCGGCGGCGCGGCAGCTTGAGAAGGATGGTGTGATCGACTCGGCCGACGGGTTTCTGCGGTACGCCAAATTGTTCGGCGATGACGAGCCGATCAAGCCCGGCGAATATCAAATCAAGGACGGGATGAGCGATAGCGAGCTGCTTGCGCTGCTCCAGTCGGGGAAGACGTTTCAGCGGTTCGTGATTGTGACGCCGGGGATGCCGTCGATCCTCGTGCACGAGCGGTTGATGGCTGCCAGATATCTGACCGGCAGCGTCGATGTGCCGTCAGAGGGCAGCGTTTTGCCCGATAGCTATGCCTATACCCGCGGTGAAAGCCGGGCCGCGGTGAAAAAGCGGATGCAGACCGCGATGACCAAGACGCTGGCAGAGCTCTGGGCCGCGCGAAAGCCCACAACGGCGGTGCAGTCCCCCCAAGATGCCATCAACCTCGCCGCAATCGTCGAAAAGGAAACCGCGATTGCCGCCGAGCGCCGCAAGGTGGCAGGCGTCTATTCGAACCGGTTGCGGATCGGGATGAAACTGCAAGCCGATCCGACGGTAATTTACCCGGTGACGAAGGGAAAACCGCTTGGGCGGCGCATTCTGCGGTCCGAATTGCAAGCAGACAACGGGTATAACACCTATGCGCGCGCGGGGCTGCCAGCGGGGCCGATTGCCAATCCGGGGAAAGATGCGATTGCCGCCGTGCTCGATCCACTACCGACCCGTGCGCTCTATTTCGTCGCCGATGGATCAGGCGGGCATGTGTTTGCCGATACGCTCGACCAGCATAATGCCAATGTCGAAAAATGGTTCGCGCTCCGGCGCGCGAAGGGCGAAATGTAGGCTACGCCGCCCGCCGTTTGAGCAATTCCAGCGCGACATCATAGGTTCGCTGGTTGTCGACATCGATCGCGAGGCTGCCATCGGTGAACACATGCGGCATAATCGTCGCACCGAACCGGCCCGATATCCGCTTGAACGCGCTGGGCAATGACAGCCAGCCGGCGCGGAACATGACAAGGTTCGCGATGCCGAATGCATTGGCGATCCGGCCGGGGTTCTTCATGAATTGCCCGCCTTCGCGGAACGTTTCGATTGCCGCTGCGCCGCGCGCTGTGCCAAGCCAGTAGAGATTGCAATTCGAATAGGCACCATCGGCAAATTCGTAGAAACGCCGCTGGCCTTCGGGGTGCGCGGCAAGGATCGCTTCGCGCGGGGCGAACGCGGCACCGGCATCGGCACCGGCCATTGCCGACACAAATTGCGCCACCGCCTCGGCTGTCAGCAACACATTATCAGCCGTTGTCACCAGTGCGGGAAAGCCAGACGCCGCGGTTGCATCGAGCACGCTGGCCGCAATGTTTTCAGCCGCAGGCAGCGCAATCACGCGCCCGCTATCGAGCAAACCGCCACACACGGGCAGATCACGCAGGATCGCAGGGTCATTAACCGACACCACGATGGTCCCGACGCCCGGCGTCGCCGCGAGCATCCCGACAACGCGCTCGATCAGCGGCACGCCGTCGATCGGAATCAGGCACTTGTCCGAAACGATGTGCGCATCGGCCAGTTCGCCGGGAACGCCTGCGCGCCGCCCGGCCAGCACCACCGCCGTAAACGCGGTCATACGCGGTCCATCAGGCCGTGGCGGATCAGGCTTTCGGCAAGGATCGTCTCGATCAGGTCGATTTGCGTCATCCCAGCGAGCGTGGCCGAACGCCCGAACACTTTTTGCGACCAGAGGTTGCAGTTGAGGTTGACCTCAAGGAACTGCACGTCGTCGGCATCGGCATCGTACCGGAATTCGAAACGGCCATAATCGAACGGGTCGAAAATCTCGATCAGCGTCTCGGTCATTTCGGCGATGCGCTGCTGCACGCGTCCGGCCTCGAAATGAACGAGCTGATATTTATCGGCACGATCGGTCAAATCGCGCTTTTCGGCGTGGGTGCGCAAATGTTCGGGGTTGGCCTGTTCGAACAGCATCATCGGCATGATCACCGGGCGGCCATTCTTGTAGATCACCGGCACTTCGACATCGCTGCCGTTCAGGAACGGCTCGACGATTGCGTCATAGCCCTCGCTGTGGATGCCCGCGATGGCGGCAGCAAGGCCTTCGCGATCGTTTGCGTCGCTGACGCCCCATGAGGCCGAGGAAGCGTTGGGCTTGATCACCCAGCGGGCAGCATCGGGGCAGGTTCCCACATCGACTGGCGCGCCTTTGCGGAAGATCGACCAAGGTGCCGTCGGCACGCCGCGCGCTTTTGTCTCGAGCTTAGTCAGATGCTTGTCATCCGATAACCCGCGCAAGATCGGGCTCGCGCCGAGATAGGGCAAGCCAAGCCGGTTGCAGAGCAAGGGCAGCAGCATTTCCGAATTCATGAACCCGCCGCGATTGAGCAACGGAAACAGGAAATCGACGTCGGGCCTTTCGAACAGCGCATCGTATGTTTCGGCGAGCGAAAGGTTGAGGCCAAGCCCTTCGAGGATCTCGCGCATTTCGCGGTGGTACACCGCGTGGTTGCCGTCTTCGGGATGGAGCCCGCCCGTCCACAGCGCATTCTTGGCGATGAAGAGGATGCGCAGATTTTTGAGCGCCTGGGCTGATATGCGCGTCGGCGCGATGGATGTTGCGTTCGTCATGTCAGCCCTAAGCCAAACGATAATGTCATATTTGGGGCATCGTTGTGACACAATTGACGCCGATATCAGAGGCCATGATTTCGAAGCCTGTTGCCGCATCGGCAAATCGCACCGATGATGCCGCTTTGTCGCACCTTCTGACGCTTGGCGGCGATGAGCGGATCCTGATCGAGCCGGTTTCGGGGCTCAACCGATATAATGTGCGGCCGGTGCCTGACGATGCCATCGCCTATTCTTCATCGACGGCGAACACGATTTCGCGCGCTGCCTTCGCGCATTGTGGCGATGTGCTGACACAATATGGCGGCATCGCTGATGCTTCCTCCTACGCCGCCGTGCTCGACGATCTGCGCGATCGTATCGCGCGGATGTGGACTGGCGATGCTGCGGTGTCGATCATCTTTGCCGCATCGGGAACCGATCTCGAATATGCTGGCATCGCAGCCGCGTGGCGCGGGCAGAGCATCGACAATATCCTGATCGGCGCGGACGAGGTCGGCAGCGGGTGTGTCCATTCGGCGTCGGGGCGGTATTTTGCCGCGACAACGCCGCTGGGCGTGCCGACGACGGCAGGAGATCGTGTCGGTCCCGAATTCCCCGATGTCGCGCTGATCGATCTGCCCGTGCGGTGTGCCGACGGGCGCGCGCTGTCGTCTGCGCAAGTTACAGCGCGGATCGATGACGCAGTCGCGGGATCGATTGCAGCAGGCCGGCGTCCGCTCGTTCACGTGCTGCACGGGTCCAAAACCGGGCTGGTGCTGCCTGAGCTCGACGATCTTGACCGGCTGATCGCGCAGTTCGGCGAAGCGGTGAGCTTCGTGGTCGATGCCTGCCAGGTGCGGATCAGCCCACCAATGGTGCGCACGTATCTCGATCGGGGGTGCACGGTGTTCCTGACCGGATCGAAATTCGCAGGCGGGCCGCCGTTCAACGGATTTGCACTGGTTCCGCCATCGGCACGGACAGGGGTGGTGCGACTGCCAACCGGTTTTGCAACGCTATCGGCGCGTGCCGAATGGCCCGGCGATTGGCCGGGGCGCGAGGGTCTGCCCGATACTGCCAACGCCAGTCTGGCATTGAGGCTGGCGGCGAGCCTGTTCGAAATGGAACGGTATCTGGCATTGCCGCACGAGCATGTTCACAGGGTAATCATGGCTTTCGAGGTCGCGGTCGATGCGCTCGCTCTACAGATTGGCGGCATCAGGATGGCCTCGCCGATGGCAGGGCGCAGCAATGGCGGCATTGCAGTCGATGAAATGCGCACGCTCGCGACGCTCGATTTGCGCAACCTCTGCGACAATTGCGATGAGGCCGAAACCCGCCGTATTTATAACGCGATGGCCCGGCCAGAAAGCGGAGAGCCGATACGGCTGGGGCAACCCGTTAAATGCGTGCGTCTGGCATCGGGCGACTTTGGCGGCACGCTACGGCTGGGACTATCGATGCCGCAAATGACCGAATTTGCCGCGCTTTCCCACACGGCGCTCGAGCAAAAGCTGTCCGCCGACATGAATGCCATTGCCAAGCGCATCGGATCGCTCGTCACCTAAATGTCGCCAATCTGCAACACGCATGACACTCGCCTGGCATATGTGGCGTTTGTCCTGGGGGGAAGGCACGAGATATGGCACGCACCACATCATTGGCACAGGCTGTTCGGGAACGCGCGAAAAGCATTGCGAACGCAGAGCCAGCGTCGCGGCTTCCCGGATGGCTCGATCATCCCGAGCCGCGGAGTTTCCAGCCCAAGCTGAAGTTTCGATCGGTCTGGATATCAGACGTCCATCTCGGTACATCGGGGTGCAATGCGGCCATGCTCGTCGACTTTCTGCGGTCGATCGAATGCCAGACGCTGTATCTGGTGGGTGACATTGTCGATGGCTGGCGCTTGCGCAAGGGATGGTATTGGCCATCGGAACATAACGAAGTCGTCCGCCGCGTGCTCAAGATGGTTCATCGCGGCACCCGCGTCGTCTATGTATGCGGCAACCACGATGAAATGTTCCGCGATTATGCAGGTCTTGAATTTGGCGGGATCGAGGTCGCGCTCGAAGCCGTGCATGTCACTGCCGATGGCCGCCGCCTGCTGGTCACACATGGCGATGCCTATGACGCTGTGGTGCTGTATGCCCGCTGGCTCGCG
>JANPIQ010000034.1:0-1781 GCA_031425075.1 Sphingomonadales bacterium | reverse complement strand
AGCTGAACAGGGCGTTTCGACTATCGAACTTGCCACACTTTATGAGGCGAAGGCACATTATGCGCGGTAATAGCAGCCCATCAGCCAAGCCCTCTGTCCGTGTGGTGATCGTCACTCTCGACAACCATTTGGCAGGTGCAGTTGAACGCGCCAATAACGACATGGCTCGAGACAATATCAGTATCGGATTTTACGCGGCATCGGACTGGGACCGCGATCCCAATGTGCTCGAGCGTGCCAAGGCAGACATAGCCCAAGCCGACGTCATCATCGCAACGATGCTCTTCCTCGAAGAACATGTCCGTGCCATTCATCCGGCGATGCTGGCGCGTCGCGATCATTGCGACGCCATTGTCGGCATCATGTCGCAGGGCGATATCGTGAAACTGACCCGGCTCGGCAATTACAGCATGGACAAGCCCGCCAAGGGACCGCTGGCGCTGCTTAAAAAGCTGCGCGGCTCGGGCAAGCCCGGAGCAAGTTCGGGCGCCGGGCAAATGAAAATGCTGCGACGCCTGCCAAAGATACTGCGGTTCATTCCTGGCCCAGCCCAGGACGTGCGCCAGTATTTTCTGACGCTACAATATTGGCTTGCCGGTTCCGACGACAATGTCGTCGATATGATTCGCGGATTGATTGACCGCTATGCCAGCGGCGAACGGGCGGCGCTCAAAGGAAAATTTCCCGCGACACCGCCCCGCGAATATCCGGAAGTCGGCGTCTATCATCCCGACATGGTGCAGCGTTTGAGCGAGGATGCCGGCAAACTGCCTGCCATCAAGAATCCCATCGGCACCGTAGGCGTGCTAATGCTTCGCTCCTACCTGCTAGGCAAAGACACCGGCCATTATGACGGTATGATCGAAATGCTCGAAGCGCAGGGTCTGAAAGTCATCCCCGCCTTCGCCAGTGGCCTTGATTCGCGTCCCGCCATCGACCGATTTTTTGTCGACAAAGGCAAAGCAACAGTTGATGCCATTATCAACCTGACCGGTTTTTCGCTCGTTGGCGGACCTGCCTATAACGATGTCGATGCAGCGGTCGAAACGCTCAAACGGATGAATGTCCCTTACATCGCCGCCCACCCCATCGAGTTCCAGACGCTTGAACAATGGGGCGCCGGCAAAATGGGTCTGCTGCCGCTTGAAACCACGATGATGATGGCGATTCCTGAACTCGACGGTGCAATCATCCCGAGTGTATTTGGTGGCCGTTCGGACGGCTCGCCCGAAGGCTGCTCGGGCTGCCATCGCAATTGCAAATTCGCGGTTACCGACAACGTTCGCGCGATGCAAAGCTGCCCGGAACGCGCCGCATCGCTGGCAGGCAAGGTCGCCGCGATCATCAAAATGCGCCGCAGCGAAATTGCCCAGCGCAAGATTGCGGTCGTGTTGTTCAATTTCCCCCCTAACGCTGGCGCAACCGGAACAGCAGCGCATCTGGCCGTGTTTGAGTCGCTCCATGCGACATTGCAGCGGCTGCATATTGAGGGATATGCAGTTGTTGTTCCCGAAACGGTCGACGATCTTCTCGATGCGATCCTGAAAGGCAATGCAGAGCAATTCGGTGCCGACGCCAATGTCGCCGCACGCATCAGCGCTGACGACCATGTCCGCCGCGAAAAATATCTCAACCAGATCGAGGCGCAATGGGGCCCCGCTCCCGGCCGCCAGCAAAGCGACGGCCAGTCGATCCACGTTCTCGGCGCGCATTTCGGCAATGTCTTTGTCGGCGTGCAGCCGGCCTTTGGTTACGAAGGCGACCCGATGCGATTACTGTTC
>JANPIQ010000033.1:0-3756 GCA_031425075.1 Sphingomonadales bacterium | reverse complement strand
GCCGGATCGCCAGCTTCCTCGGTCGGGCCCTGATCGGTGCCGACATCGACGCGGCCGCCAAGACGATAAAGGAGCCCGGGAATACGTGTCAAAGTGCTCGAGGTGTTGAGCCGCGCGGGCAAGGTGCACACCCGATAGGTGCCTTGCGGACCAGTGATCGTGCCTGAATCGGTCAGACCCTGTGGATCGGGAATGGTCGGGCATCCGCCTGCTGGGGTCACAAGCGTCGGTGTCGTCGGTGGCGTGGGCGGCGGGGGTGGCGGCGGCGTGATATTGTTGATTGTCACATTGCCACCTGTTCCGGGCGAAGAAATGTCATCGGCACCGCAGGCTGCCAGCGCAAGAAACGCGGTCGATCCCATCAAAACCTTCGTGATACGCTCGTAATTAGCCATGACTGCACCCTTCCCGGTGGCAAGATTGATTCTGTCAGAAGCGGCGCAGCGAATCGCGTTGTTCAAGGCGACAGCTTCCTGACGGGCAGCCCTAGGCAAGCTTCATGACAGAAAAGTGACAACCGAGTTTCACTGATATGGCAATTGTGCGACTTCGAGGAGCGGTTGATGATCGGAAACCGTGGACAGGCAAAGTGAACTTTCCGCCACAGCCCCGTGTCCAGGCATTTGTGTCGCTTGGACCGAGCTTGTGGATATTCGCCGCCGGATTATTTTTTCAGCGTGAGTCAAACGCGCCACACCCCAGAACTTGTTACTGCAGACAAGCCCAAGTCACTGCATCTCGTGGGCTTCGCGATCCGTTCCGAAATCTTAACACTTTCATTAACCATTTGGCTTAACCGTGTGACTTGACGTCGGACTCCGGCTGACTCACCCTTATGGCGACTGGGGATTGGGAGTATCTATGGGGGTTCTTGAACGTGTCCGCAAAGCAGGAGCGACGGTGGCCGAACTGCCGCTCGATCAAATCCTGCGCGGTGATTGCGTTGCTGAAATGCGCCTGTTGCCCGATGCGTCTATCGATCTGATTTTCGCCGATCCGCCGTATAATCTTCAACTTGGCGGCGATCTGTTCCGCCCCGAAGGCGGGCGCGTCGATGCAGTCGACAATGATTGGGACAAGTTCGACAGTCTCTCGGCCTATGACGCGTTCACCCGCGCGTGGCTGATCGAGGCACGGCGCATCCTGAAGCCCAGTGGCGCAATCTGGGTAATCGGCAGCTATCACAACATTTTCCGCGTCGGCGCTGTGTTGCAGGATGAGGGCTATTGGATCCTCAATGACATTGTCTGGCGGAAAGCCAATCCGATGCCCAATTTCCGCGGCACCCGCTTCACCAACGCGCATGAAACGCTGATCTGGGCGTCGATGGGCGAAAAGGCCAAATACACCTTCAATTATCGCGCGATGAAGACGCTCAACGATGAACTCCAGATGCGATCGGACTGGTCATTCCCGATTTGCGGCGGGCCCGAGCGGATCAAGAAGAACGGCACCAAGGCGCACCCGACGCAAAAGCCCGAAGCATTGCTCTACCGCATCCTGCTCGCCACCAGCAAACCGGGAGATGTCGTGCTCGATCCGTTTTTCGGAACCGGGACGACAGGTGCCGTCGCCAAACGGCTTGGGCGCCACTGGATCGGGATCGAGCGAGAAGATGACTATATCGCAGTTGCCCAAGAGCGGATTGCGGCGGCATTGCCATTGGACGAGTCCGCGCTCGCAACGATGCAGGCCGATACGTCAGCCCCGCGGGTGGCGTTCGGCACGCTGATCGAAAATCGCTATCTCAAGCCCGGCGACCGGCTGTTCGACGCCAAGCGCCGCTGGTCGGCGACGATCCGCGCCGATGGCTCGCTGATCTGCGATGCCGCATCGGGTTCGATCCACAAGGTCGGGGCAGCAGTGCAAGGCGCGCCGAGCTGCAACGGCTGGACCTTCTGGCACTATGAGGATGTCGCCGGCCTGAAACCGGTCGACGATCTGCGCCAGACCTATTTGCTGGCAACGCTGCCTTAAATGACGCCGAAGAAGGATTTCGGGCATACGGGGCGAGAGCTTGAATTGATGCTAGCGGGCACAAAGCCGTTTGCGGAATTCAGCAAATTTGCAGGCGAAACCTTCGATGCCACAGGTGGGCAGCCTTTTGACCACCATGTCCGTGAAGGACGCCTTGAAAAGCATCGCTTCTTTCGAAAGGTACCGGGAGCCGATGGCAAGCCGAGAAACTACATCACCACGGCTTATTGTCTCCCAGGGGAAAGCTGGCGGGTTACGCTTTACAAAGCCACAATGTCCAACCTGATACATCGTTGGAACGATGAACTTGAAACGATTCAAGGAACCCTACTTGGCTATAGTTTGGAAGAAATGGCCACGCATTTTGCAAAACTAAGGCCCAATGGAACCAACAATGATTGACGCCTCACCCAACGCCCGCCTCTATTGCCGCCCGACCGCTTTAATCGATGCGCCGTTCGGGTTTGATGGGCAGTTCCGGCGGCTGGCGGGCGGGATGCAGTTTTTTGCTGCTTGGGAAGTGATCGCGGTCGATGGCGGGCGGCGGGCTGGCTCTTGGCTGGTCCCGGTCGATCGTGAGGACGAGGCGCTGGACGCGCTGACGCTTGCACAGGCGGAGGCCGCGCGCGCGACGATGACGCGGGTGTGCGCGCCTCGGGCCGCGCTGCAGATGGGCGAGCGGACGATCCGGCTCGATCAGCCGCAGGTGATGGGCATCCTCAATATGACGCCCGACAGTTTTTCGGGCGGGTCCGCTCACCTCGACGATCCTGCCGCAGCCGCCGCAATTGCTGTCGAGATGGCGGGACAGGGTGCCGCGATTATCGACATTGGCGGCGAATCCACTCGGCCGGGTGCGGCAACGGTGTGGGAAGAGGATGAGAAGGCGCGGGTGATCCCGTTGATCGCGCAGCTGTCCAATTCGGGCCTCGCGCTGTCGCTCGATACCCGCAAGGCTGCGGTGATGAGCGCGGGCCTCGCGGCGGGCGTGCATATGATCAACGATGTGTCGGCGCTGCTGTTCGATGATCGGGCAATCGGCATCATGGCGGCGTCGACCTGCCCGGTGGTGCTGATGCACTTCCCCGGCACGCCTGCTGATCCGCACACGCATGGCGGATATTCGGACGCGCTGATCGAAGTTTACGACTGGCTCGAAGATCGCATCGCGGCGGTGGTCGCGGCCGGCATTGATCGATCGCGGATCATCGCCGATCCGGGCATCGGCTTCGGCAAGGAGGTGCGCGCCAATCTCGCGATCCTCAACGGGTTGGCGCTGTTCCATGGCCTCGGTGTTCCGATCCTGCTCGGCGCAAGCCGCAAGCGGCTGATCGGGGCATTGTCGAACGAAGCGCCTGCCGACAAGCGGCTTGGTGGCAGCCTTGGGCTGGCGTTGAAGGGGCTCGAGCAAGGCGCACAAATTATCCGCGTCCATGACGTGCCCGAAACCGTACAGTCGCTCCACATCTGGCGCGGGATGCGCGATGCGGCGCTAAGCCCGGTTTAGACAGTTTCGGCTTGCTGTAATCCGGCCGATATGGTCTCCCAAAGATCGGGGAGCGCCATATGATCGCCAAATACGTCGCCGCCTACATTGCCACGGGGATCGCGTTCGCGCTGATCGACAGTGTGTGGCTGCGCAATGCCTATACGCGGCTTTACCAGCCAGAGATTGGCGAGATGCTCTATGCAGGCGGATTGCGCTGGGGGCCGGCAATTGCCTTTTACCTCCTCTACATTCTCGGGATGGTGGTGTTCGCGGTTGGGCCTGCGCTCAAG
>JANPIQ010000032.1:0-1694 GCA_031425075.1 Sphingomonadales bacterium | reverse complement strand
ATCTGTTCGTCCTGCAGCACCTGCATCGACGACAGCATCGCGCGCATCTTGTCGGCATGGGCGTTCTTGCGCACCAGCTTGGCGCGGCGCTTGGCGGTCGAGGCGGTGATGCCGGCTTTGAGCTGTTCGCGCCGTTCGTTGAGCGCCTTGACGCGCTTGGCCATCGGATCGCGCACGGTCATTGCGCCATAGATGACCATCATTACGGCGAGGACACCTACGGCCGAAAGGATGGTCGCCGCCCAGATGACGTCGACGCCCAGCAATTTGGGTCCGGTGGCCTGGGCCCCGAAGCCGGCGAAGAGATGAAGTGCCTGCATGACTGCGCCGTTCCCGTCAGATCTCGAAGCTGATCATTTTGGCCATGATCGCGGCCCCGATTCCCATCCACACCATGCCGCCGATGCCGACCGCGATCAGCCGGTCTTCATAGAAGAAGCCCGAAACATAGCTGGGGTTCATCGTGTAAACGAGGCCGAAGACAAAGAAGGGCAGCGCGCCGACGATATAGGCGGATGCTTTGGCCTCCGATGACATCGCGCGGATTTTCAACTTCATCTGCGCCCGTTTGCGCAGCACTTCGGACAGATTGTTCAGCGTTTCGGCCAGATTGCCCCCGGTTTCGCGCTGGATGGCAATGGTGATGCAGAAAAACTGGAATTCGGGGGTGTCGAGCATCTCGGCTGAATCCTGCAGCGCGAGCTCCATGGTTTTGCCGATGCGGATGCGTTCGGTCACTGCCTTGAATTCCTCGCCCACGGGGCCGGGAATTTCGGTGCTGACCAGCCCGAAGGTTTCGGTGATCGGCAGACCCGATTTCAGGCCGCGGACGAGAAGGTCGATGGCGTCAGGAAAGCGTTTGGTGAAATTTGCCACGCGCCGCTTGATCAACCGGCTAACGACGAAGTGCGGCAAGCCAAGTCCGAACAGGCCCGCGAGCAGCCCCGTCATCATCACTGGCGCCCCCGCAACGACCAGCAGGACGGCAATGGCCACGAAAGCAACCATCGACACGATCATGAAATTGCTGAGGGTCCAGTTCTTGCCGGTCCGGCGCAGCCGCAGTTCGAGCAGCTCGCGGCGCGGCATCATCGATGCCAGCGACGACTTGCCCTGGCCGTTCACGGCCGCAATCGTCTTGCGCATCTGTGCCGCGACCACTGCTTCGGTGGACGCGGCGTGGCGGTCCTTCACGGCCGACAGGCGGCGCGTCTTGGCTTTGCCCGAATTCGGGCCAGCCAGCGCCAGCCCGAGCATAGCCAGCCCGAGGAAGGTGATGACGACAATCATGATGACGGGCATGTTCATGGAGCGACGCGTTCCGTCTTGAGGAAACAGGGAAGGGGGTCAGCGGAAAGGCGAACCCCCGCCGACATTATTTGGCGCCCTTTTTGGACAGCATGCCGCCCAGTCCGCCGATTTTTCCAAGCAGCGATCCGCCCTTGTCCTTGCCCGCCGCCGGGGCCGCGACGACATCGTCGGGGTCGGCATCTGCGCCGTCGAGCACGTTGCGCATCAGCTGGCTCCACACCTGCCCGGCCTTGGTACCCTTGCACAACTCGGCGTAGGGTTTGCCGAGCTTGGCGGCCTGGCTGACCAGTTTCGGGTCGAACGGGATTACCACGTCGACGCTGCGCTCGATCGAGCTTTCAAATTCCTTGCGCGACAGTTCGCCCACCGAGCTTTGGAATTTG
>JANPIQ010000031.1:0-2806 GCA_031425075.1 Sphingomonadales bacterium | reverse complement strand
GTTCTGGTACTCGCAAGGTGTGGGGGTTCGAGTCCCTTCGCCCGCACCATTTTTCCCAATGCTGCACGCTGCAACGAAATTGAGTTTTGAGAAGGGTTTACGGGTTTCATCATGCAGACTGTCGAGACGTTGAACGAAGGGCTGAAGCGCGGCTTCACGCTCACCATCGCCGCCAAGGATATCGAAGCGCGCGTCGCAGGCGAAATCGCCAAGGTTGCGCCCAAGATGCAGATGCCGGGGTTTCGCCCGGGCAAGGTGCCGGCAAACCTCGTCCGCAAAATGCATGGCCCCGCGATCGAGGCCGACGCGCTCAACACCTCGATTCAGGAAAGCGTCCAGTCGCTGGTCGCCACACAAAAGCTGCGCCCGGCCATGTCGCCTGCGGTCGAACTGACCGAGGGTTACGCACACGGCAAGGATGCCGAGGTGAAGGTCGAACTCGAAGTGCTGCCGACGCTGCCGGTGCCCGATATCGACGGCCTGACGCTCGAACGCTTCACTGTTGCGGCCGATGACAGCGCGCTCGAAAAGACGATCGCCGAACTCGCATCGCAGCAGAAGTCCTTCGAAGACGCACCTGCAAGCCACGTCGCGGCATCGGGCGATCTTGTGGTGATGGATTTTGTCGGAAAGATCGATGGCGATGCGTTCGATGGCGGCACAGCCGAAGGCGCGTCGATCGAAATTGGTTCGGGTCGCCTTATTCCCGGGTTCGAGGACCAGTTGATCGGCCTCAAGGCCAATGACGAAAAGCAGGTCGTGGTAACCTTTCCTGCCGATTATTCGGTCGATTATCTCAAGGGCAAGGAAGCCACGTTCGATGTGCTCGTCAACGCCGTGCGGACGCCCAAGGAAGCCGTTGTCGACGATGACTTCGCCAAGTCGCTTGGTCTCAACGATCTCGAGCAGCTCAAAGGGCTGCTTCGCGGCAATGTGGAGCAAGAGCTGAATCAGCTCACGCGTACGCACATGAAGCGGCGTCTGCTCGATCAGCTCGCCGAAAAGCATGATTTCGAAGTGCCCGAGTCGATGGTCGATGCCGAATTCGAACAGATCTGGCGCCAGCTCGAGGCCGAAGCGGCCAACGAAGCCGATCCGGCCGCGGCACTCGCCGAAATGGAGTCCGAGCGCGATGATTATCGCAAGATCGCGGTGCGTCGCGTGCGTCTTGGGCTGCTGCTATCCGAAATCGGGCAGGCCAATGGTGTCGAGATCAGTGGTCCCGAAATGAACCGGCTGATCCAGCAGGCGGCGATGCAATATGACGCGAAGGATCGCGAGCGCTTCGTCCAGTTCGTGCAGCAGGACCCGATGGCCGCTGCGCAGATCCGCGCGCCGCTTTATGAAGACAAGGTCGTCGATTTCCTCTTCTCACGCGCGACGATCACCGATCGCGACGTAACCCGCGAGGAACTGGAAGCTGCGATCGAGGCCGACGCCGATACGCCAGCGCATGTTCACGGTCCAGATTGCGGGCATGATCATGAGGACGCGCCCAAGGCCAAGGCGAAAAAGCCTGCCGCAAAACAGGCTGCAGCCCCTGTTGAGGGAGCCGAGCCTACAGAGGGAAAACCTGTGAAAAAGGCCAAGGCTGCGAAGAGTGAGGCCGGTGTCGACGACGCGGCTGAGGCTCCCGTGAAAAAGGCTCCCGCGAAGAGGGCAGCTGCCAAAAAGGCGTAACGCCGCACCCATCGTCATTGCGAGGGCGAAGCGTCGTGGCAGTCCAGCGGCCAGTGCCACACAGTCTGGATTGCTTCGCATCGCTTGCAATGACGAGCGAAGCTTGGCGAACGTCAGAAGCTGAAATCGATCCCGATGAGCGGGACGTGCGCGACGCGATCCTGCCGGTTGCGGCGCACATCATGCTGGCGGAGGTATGTCAGCCCGACCGTCAGATTGTCCGATAGGTCGCGCGTCACGCCGATCTGGGTGCGAATACCGGTCAGTCCGTCCTGCCCGCCTAGGCTCGTCGATCGCACCGTCAAAAAGGCTTCGGCATCGGCATAGCCCTGCCATTTTTTGTCGGCACTGAGTGGGGCCTTGACGCCGCTGCGGACGCGGACGCGCATGCCAAAGCGCGCATCTTCGACGAACCGCTGCTCGATCCGGAGCCTGGCGCGCAGCATCCCCTGCTTGAACGCCGCTTGCTGGATCAGCCGGGTTTCATCGGCATCGCCATCGTTGACGCGGCCTTCGATACCACCCGATACGCTGACCGCCGACGACACATCCTGATGAAGCCATAGCCGCGCAAGATAGGTGTCGGCGCCTTCGTCTGCGTCGCGAAACCGTTGGCCGGTTTCGAACTCGACTGCCGTATCGTCGTCGAGAGCTTTGGTGATCGTAGGACTCAACCAGACCTCGAACCGATCAGCGGACGCATATGCGGGAACGGCTATGGCAAGAACAAGCGCCAGCCCGATGATGCATGACGTCGATCGATGCAAGAAAAACTCCTCCGGGATGGTAGCAGATATGCCGTGGCGCTGCGAGCGTGAGGATAGGCTTGCGTGCCGATATGGTCACGCAATGCCCGGTTTCAACCGATACGGTTCGCCACCAGATCGTCGACGACCACCGGATCGGCCAGTGTCGTCGTATCGCCGAGGTTCGACACATCGCCCTCGGCAATTTTGCGCAGGATGCGACGCATGATCTTGCCACTGCGCGTCTTGGGCAGGCCGGGCGTGAACTGGATCGCGTCAGGTGTTGCGATTGGACCGATCTCGGTTCGGACCCATTTTACAAGTTCTTTACGCAACGGTTCGTCGGCCACCTCGTTGGCGTTGAGCGTCACATAGGCGTA
>JANPIQ010000030.1:0-4386 GCA_031425075.1 Sphingomonadales bacterium | reverse complement strand
GTCATGCAGGTCGATGCCAAGCCTGTGGTGTTTACAGGGATGCCCAAAAAGCCCGAGGGGGCAACATGGGCCCCCGACGCGCGCATCACCGAAGCCTTTACATACCGGCTTAACGATGGCGGGTATCAGACGGCGGGGTTCCGCCACATCTTTGTCGTTGCGTCCGCAGGCGGCGAGCCGCGCCAGCTGACCAAGGGCGATTTTCACCAGGTCGATGGCGGATCTCCCCTCGTCTGGGCTCCCGACGGTAGGAACATCGTCGTCAGCGCCTCGATCCGTCCCGATGCCGAGCGTCTGGGACGCGAAGCCGATCTGTTCGTGTTTCCAGTGACCGGCGGCGAACCGCGCCAGCTGACTGCGGCCAAGGGCGTCGAGGCCGAACCTGCGATATCGCCCGACGGCAAATGGGTCGCCTATACCGGCGCGCTCGACAAGCAGGCCTTCTATGTGAAGCCCGATATCTGGGTGGTGCCGTTTGCGGGTGGATCGCCCGTTAACCTCACCGCCGCGCGCGATCGCCCGATGCAATCGCCTGGCTGGTCAGGCGATGGCAAAAGCATCACCGCGTTGATGAACGACGCAGGGCTGGTTCGCCTCGTCGAAGTTAACCCGACCAGCAAGGCAACGCGCGTTGTCGTGCCCGAACTTGGCGGCGGGCGGCTCTACCTGCCGAATGCAAGCGGCGCATATTCGTTGGGGAAGGGCACGATTGCCTATACGACGCAGTTCGCCGATCGCCCGCCCGGCCTCGGCGTCATGCGCGGCGGTAAACCCGCCGCCAGCGTCGATTTCAATGCAAGCTGGCGCGCGGGCAAGGATATTGGGAAGCTCGAACGCGTCACGTGGAAAAGCCGTGCGGGCGGCACCGCGATCGAAGGATGGCTGCAATATCCCCCCGCGTTTGATCCGGCCAAAAAATATCCGCTGATCCTCGACATTCATGGCGGACCCAACGGCGATTATGCACCGCAATTTTCGACGACGCATCAGGCCTACGCCGCGCGCGGTTATCTGGTGCTGTTTTCCAATCCGCGTGGGAGCATCGGCTATGGCGAACAGTTCGGCAATTTCTTCGGGCGGCCTTATCCGAGCGAGGATCATGACGATCTGATGACCGGTGTCGATGCCATCGCCGCGCGGCCCTTCGTCGATGCGCGCAATCTGTTCATTGTCGGCGGATCGGGTGGCGGCGTGCTCACGCTGTGGGGGATCGGCAAGGAGCCGGGCAAGTTCCGCGCCGCCGCCGCGATCCGCCCCGTCACTGACTGGACAGTGCAGGCGCTTTCTTCGGACATTCAGGCCGTGACCGCGCAATACTGGCTCGGCGGCGCCAACCCCTGGGACGGGCATGAAACCTACTGGAAGCAATCGCCTCTCAGCCTCGTCGGCAATGTGACCACCCCGACGCTGCTGATGACCGGCGAGACCGATTACCGCACCCCTATCGCTCAAACCGAAATGTACTATCAGGCGCTCAAGCTGCGCGACGTGCCGGCAATGAAGATCCGCCTTCCCGAAGCCAACCACGGCATGGGCCGCCCGACGCAATGGATCGTGAGCAATCTGGCGGTGATCGACTGGTTCGAGCGGTTTCGGGTGAAGTAGAAGCACTCAAATTTCGCCGAGGGAAATCAGTTGTCTTCACCCGCAGTGGCTGCCGATCGGCGGTCAGGCGGGGACGCAGAACCGGATCAGCCCGCTGTGCCAGAGCAACGTGTTGTCCTGCTCAAGGATCGTATAGCCGCGCGTAAGGATGGCTGTGCGCATCATTTCGGGCGTATTATGGGCAAAGCCGTCGTTTTCAGCAGCCATCACCTTGTTCTTGTCGCCGAAGTGGATGACGATGTTTGCGCCTGGCTTCATGACCCGCTTGATGTTGTCGAGATAGGTTTCGATAACGTCGAAATCGATGTGAACGAACACGCCGAATGAAAAGAGAAAATCGATCGTGCCATCGGGGATGCCGGGAAAATCGGTGCCGTTATTTTTGACATAAACGACATTCGGCCGACTACCGATGCTTGTTTTGATCTGCTTGAGCAAGTCATCATAATATTCGACAAGATAGAGTTTTTCGCACCCGAGCAGATGCCGTGTCCAGCGTCCGCCGCCCGGGCCAATTTCAAGCGCCACCTGATCTGCGCGGGCATAGGGCTTGAGCCAGCGATCGAGCACATGGAGCAACGGCGGCACATCCTCAATGACGCCCCATTCCGAACCATAGACCCAGGGTTTGATGGCGCGCTGGACGGCTTTGGCAACGCGGCGCGGCAAGGAATTGGCGCGTCTGGATTCGCGTAGCATCTTGTTGTGCAGATCGGTCGATAGATCGGGCATCGGGCATCTTTCTGCCGCGGAGGCGGGCGCGCCGTTAAAACAGTATAATGTGACGGTTTTCGGACAATGGCCGCTGTCCACCTGCAGACGAGGAGGTGTCTGAAGTTTAACGGTCCAGGCTTAGCCCTCTCGGTGGTAGGGGTGGCCTGCGATGATGCTGGTGGCGCGGTAAATCTGTTCGGTAAGCATCGCGCGGATAAGCATGTGCGGCCAGGTTGCAGCGCCGAACGACAGCAGCATGTCGGCGCCCCCACGCTCGGCATCGGTCAGGCCATCTGCGGCACCGATGAGGAAGCGGCACTCGCGAATGCCCCGATCACGCCACGTCTCGAGCCGCCTCGCCAGCGCGAGCGACGAGAGCATTTCTCCGCGTTCGTCGAGGGCAATGGTCACGCACGGGCTCTGCAACGCGGGCGGC
Organism: Sphingomonadales bacterium; assembly: GCA_031425075.1. Classification (GTDB taxonomy): domain Bacteria; phylum Pseudomonadota; class Alphaproteobacteria; order Sphingomonadales; family Sphingomonadaceae; genus Aquisediminimonas. The sequence continues at coordinate 1,631 of JANPIQ010000030.1, read as the reverse complement.
GTCCCCTCGGTGTCAGGCAATTCGGTGATCGCAAACGGCCAGGTCAGCCGCTTGGCGTAACGCGCGATGATCTCGGCTTCGGGTCCGCGCGGCATTTTCCCGCGCGCAACGATGTGAAGTTTCAAGCGGCGGTCGCGCGCGGCTCGGGCGTGTCGCCAAATGCCCACATGCGCTCGAGATTGTAAAAGCTGCGCACCTCGGGCCGGAACAGGTGGACGATCACATCGCCGGCATCGATCAGCACCCAGTCGGCGGTCGGCAGCCCTTCTATCCGTGGATTTCGATGGCATTCGTCCTTGATCTTGCGCGCGAGCTTTTCGGCCATCGAAGCCACCTGCCGTGTCGAACGCCCGCTGGCGATCACCATGTGATCGGCGAGCGACGATTTTCCCGCGAGCGGAATCGACACGGTTTCGAGCGCCTGATCATCGTCGAGCGATTGCAAAATCAGTTTGTGCAGATGATCGGAGGCGCTTTCGGTTTCGGACATGGAGGAAGGAGCGGGCATAATTCTCAATCGATCAGGCGTCGCGTCACCGCGTCGCGAACAGGGGTGGAGGGAAATTCGCGATACCAGCCGGGGTTATCCCGCCTGATCGCGGTTGCGGAGCTATGATCGGGCCTGAAGCGCAGCAGCACGAGGGCCGGAAGTCTCCACTCGGTCCAGCGTTTGGCTTGGCGTGCGGGGCGGACGAATCCCCGCAGCCAGCCCATCGCGCGATCCGCTTGGGCGAAAGCGTCATAGCCCGGACGCGCAACAACTGCAATCGGCACGATGCGCGCGATATTCCGCCAGTCGCGCCACAGGGGGAACTGGGCGAGATTATCTTCGCCCATCAGCCAGATGAAGCGGCGTTTGGGATAACGCTGTGTCAGTGCCGCGAGCGTATCGACCGTGTAACGCGTCCGCAATTGCTGTTCGATGGCCGTCGCGTAGATCGGCGCTCTGCGCGCCGCGATGCGCGCCGATCGCAGCCGGGCGGGAAGCGGCGCCATGCCCTTCTTGGGTTTCAGCGGATTGCCCGGCGAGACAAGCCACCACGCCTCATCGGCACCCAGCGCCCGCATCGCGGCCAGCGTGATCGCCCGGTGCCCGCGATGCGCCGGGTTAAACGATCCGCCAAGAAGGAGCGTGCGGATCAAGGCCGAACCTGGCCGGTTCCTCGAACGATCCATTTGTACGTCGTCAATCCTTCGAGCGCCACGGGGCCGCGCGCGTGAAGGCGGCCCGTGGCGATGCCGATTTCGGCGCCGAGCCCGAATTCGCCGCCATCGGCGAACTGCGTCGAGGCGTTGTGCATCACGATCGCCGAATCGACAATTGCCAGGAAACGGTCGGCCACCGATTGATCCTGCGTGATGATCGCGTCGGTATGCCCCGAACCATAAGCGGCGATATGTGCCATCGCGTCGTCTGGCCCGCTTACGATACGCGCGGCACAAATGGGTGCGAGAAATTCGGTGCCCCAATCGGCATCGGTTGCGGCAATGACTCTTCGGTCGAGCGCGGCCACGCCGCCTTTCCCGCAGCACCGGTCATTTCCGCGATGATCGACGCCGGATGCGAAGTGCGCGGCGAAGCCGGCGAGGCCGCGCACGACAGAAGAGACATAGCCGCAACCGATGCCGAT
>JANPIQ010000029.1:0-2350 GCA_031425075.1 Sphingomonadales bacterium | reverse complement strand
GATTGTTCGAACAGTTCGTCCATCCCTTCCTTGCCCGCCCCCGACACCGATTGATACGTATCGACGACCACGCGCCTGATGCCGGCAAAGTCATGCAGAGGCTTGAGCGCGACCACCATCTGCGCGGTCGAGCAATTCGGGTTCGCAATGATATTGCGCTTCACATAGCCCGAAATCGCATCCGGGTTTACCTCGGGTACGATGAGCGGAACGTCGGGGTCCATCCGGTCCAGCGATGAGTTATCGATGACCGTGCACCCTGCCGCGGCAAATCGCGGTGCATGCAGCTTCGTCGCTTCGGAACCGATGGCGAACAGCGCCATGTCCCAACCGCTGGGATCGAAATTGTCGATGTTCTGGACCTTGAGCATCTTGCCGCTGTCGCCCAATTCGACCTCGGTACCCTGGCTGCGCGAAGACGCGACGGCCGCGATTTCGTCGATCGGAAACTGCCGCTCGGCAAGGATGTTGAGCATCTCTCGCCCGACGTTGCCGGTCGCGCCCGCGACTACCACCCGATAACCCATACTGCACCTTTCGAACTGTCGCGCGGCGCATAGCGCGCGAAGGCTGTTTGTCCAGTTCGGCGGTCAGGAAGACCGTGACGAAAGCCTCGTGCGCAGCCGGAACGGTTGGCGCTTTCGATAGACAAGCGATCGCCAAAGCCATTCGAGCGGACCTGTCGCAAAGCTGCGCATCCACAGGTTCGCCTCGATAATCTGTGTGACGATGACCATTGTCGCAATCGCTGTCAGGCCTGCCCAGCTATACCGTCCCCACAAGCCCAGACCGAAGGGCGAGAACAGGACATAGAGACCGATGAATTGCTGCATGACGTAAAGCGAGAAAGCCGTTCGTCCGGCTGCCTTGAGCGGTGCGAGCAATGCTGCACCGAGCGAGGAGCGCGCGATCAGATTGATTGCCGCAACGTGGCCGACCGACGTCGCAAGGCGGGCGAATTCGGCCGTGACCCAGATCGAACTGGGCGCCGGTGAAAATTCGAACTCCCCAAAGACGCCGATCGCTCTGGCAATCAGGCCAAAGCCATAGGCCGCCATCATGGTGCCGAGATAAAGGCGGGGCGGCTGCAAGCCCTGGAGAAAGCCCGTCTTCCACAACGCCATGCCGAGCAGCATCGTGCACCACGCCTCGAAGATCCATCGAACGACAAAGCCGTCGCCCGCAAGAGTGAGCCATTCGTTCCAGTGAAATCCAGCATAGGCAACAAAGCTTGCGCTGGTCGCGCGCGCCGCGCGTTCGGTTGCAAGCTTGCGGCTTTCCAACTTGTCGAGCTTGGGTTCGTCGACAATTTTCTGCCACGCAGCACGCGTCGCGCGATCAGCGTCGGTCAAGCGAAGCCCGCGCACGATCTTAGTGTCGACGGCGTCGGCTTTCGCTTCGATCGATACTCTGCCAGCGTAAATGAGCGCGCCATCGATCGCTGTGAACGCCGCATAGGCCATGCCGAACGTGATCAGCCATTTCGTCGACAGACGTCGCAACGGAAAAACGAACAGCGCAGCAACGCCGTAGATCAGCAGGATATCACCTGCCCAAAGCAGGACAAAGATATCGGCCAGACCGAAAACGATCAGCCACAGGTTGCGCCGGTAATGCAGACGAGCGGCTACCCGCTGCCCGTCGCCGGTTGGTGCTCGTTCCGCCAGGATGATCAAACCGGCACCGAACAGCAACTGCAGGATGCCGCGCTGGGTACCCTCGAGCATGCTTTCGATCGCTGCATAGGCCGTCCTGTCGGCAGCAGTCCATCCGATCGAGCGGATATCGTTCTCAAACAGGTTGAGCGCCTGCCCCATATACGGGATGTTCATGTAGAAGATGCCGAGGATCGCAAACCCGCGCAGGATATCGAGCAGATCGTTGCGCTGTTGCGGTGCGACGGGCGCGAAGTCGGCTGCGGTCATGGCGCGTCCCTTTCGGCTGCGGCTATTGCGCCGCGAAGTTGGTGTTCGCCGGCACCACATCGAAGGCGACCGTCAGACGCGGCATGGCGCTCGTGAAGGGCACCGTGCCGTGCCACAAGTACGAGGGGAATAGAACAAGCTTGCCCGCCCGCGGTGCCACGATCCGGCGGGGCGTCAGGTCAAGACCGAGCAGCGCTTCGGGTACGCCGAACGTGAGTGCGCCGGCATCGGTGCTCCCCGCCACTTCGGGTGGCAAATCGATGTAGACCGCCGAACTCAGCCATCCGGCGTGGTGGATATGTCCGACGTGATGTCCTTCGGCGTGCAAACGCACCGACCACGATCCGGCAAATGCAAAGTATTTCGAATTGCGGCCCAGAAACGGATGGTCGGGGTCGTTAGGAAACTGCGCCAAGGCGGTCTCG
>JANPIQ010000028.1:0-3864 GCA_031425075.1 Sphingomonadales bacterium | reverse complement strand
GGCAGGGGCCTTGCGGCGCGCGGTAATCGAAGGTGATGTCGAAAACGGGTCGCTGATGGCTGGGCAGTCGGTTGGAATGGTCAAGACCGAAGAGCCCGTTGCCACCATTCTGGGCCAATTGATCACCGAGGCCCAAGCAGCATTGGAAAACCGCGTCAGCGCGTGATAGCGTGATGGTATGACCGGAACGACTATGTCTGCCTCACGCGAGATTCTGAGCCGTCTGCACGAGGTGATGGCGTCCCGGGCGACGGCGCAATCGAAACTCAACAAGGTGGTCAACATTGTTGGCGAAGTGCTGGCAAGTGAGGTGTGCTCGATCTACCTTCGCCGCGATGGCGTGCTTGAACTGTTCGCCACGCGCGGGCTCAACCAGGAAGCGGTACATGTTACGCGGCTCGCAATGGGTGAAGGCCTCGTCGGTACGATTGCGCAGCAGATTTCCACACTCAATCTCGACGAAGCGACCAGCCACCCCGATTTTGCCTATAAGCCCGAAACCGGCGAAGAGCTTTTTCACGGATTTGCCGGTGTTCCGATCATCCGCAAAGAGGATGCTGTCGGCGTGCTGTGCGTCCAGCATTCGGAGCCACGTCGCTATGACGATGTCGAAACCGAAACGCTGCAAACCGTTGCGATGGTGCTTTCCGAATTGATCGCCAATGCGGGGCTGATCGATAGCGCCATCGTGCGCGGCACTCGCGTGGTCAGCACGGCGTCGGGTCGCATTTCGGGGATGAAACTTGTCGAAGGCATGGCGCGCGGCATCGCAGTATTTCACCAGCCGCGGATCACGATAGAACATACCGTTGCCGAAGATACGGAGGCCGAGCGGCACCGCGTCTATTCGGCGTTTGACCGGATGCGCGAACAGATCGACCGGATGGCGAGCCAGGCCGAATTCGGCGGCGAGGGCGAACATCGCGAGATTCTCGATATGTATCGGCTGTTCGCTTATGACGAAGGCTGGAGGCGACGGATCAATGAGGCGATCGATTCAGGCCTGACCGCTGAGGCAGCAATCGAACGCGTCCAGCAGCACACCCGGATGCGTATGCGCCAAATCGACGATCCGCTTCTCGCTGACCGCATGCACGACCTTGAAGATATGTCAAACCGGCTGCTCCGCATCGTATCGGGAAAGCTTGGATCGGCTGCGCAGGCAGGGTTGGGTCAGGACACGATCCTGATCGCGCGCAATCTGGGGCCTGCCGAACTGCTCGAATATGATCGTCGGCGGCTCAAGGGCGTGATCCTCGAAGAAGGCTCATTGACTGCGCATGTCATCATTGTAGCGCGCGCGATGAGTGTGCCTGTGCTGGGCCGGTGCAAGGACGTGCGCCGCCTTGTTGCCGAAGGTGATATGCTGTTGCTCGATGTCGGTCAGGCATCGGCTTTCGTCCGCCCGACGCTTGCGATGGAAGAGGCATTCGAAACGCAGCTTGGGATCAGCCAGAAGCGCAAGGCGGGCTTTGCCGCGCTCAAAAACGAACCCCCGATCAGCAAGGACGGACTGCGGATCACGCTGATGGTCAATGCAGGCCTGCGCGATGACGTTGCAGCGCTCGACATGACAGGCGCCGACGGCATCGGGCTGTTTCGCACCGAGTTTCAGTTTCTGGTGTCCGCCACGATGCCACAGCGCGAACGCCAGCAGCGGCTTTACCGCGATGTGCTCGATGCTGCCGGCAGCCGCCCGGTTGTTTTCCGAACGGTCGACATCGGTGGAGACAAGGCATTGCCGTATCTGCGGCAGGACAGCGAGCATGAAGAAAACCCAGCGATGGGCTGGCGCGCGATACGGCTGGCGCTGGGCCGCGAAGGGCTTCTGAAAGCGCAAGCGCGAGCCCTGCTTGAAGCTGGTGCTGGGCGGACGCTCAATGTGATGTTCCCGATGATTTCCGAACCCTGGGAATTCGACGCGGCAAAAGAGGTGTTCGAAGTTCAGAAGCGCTGGCTGATCGATCGCGGGCGGCACATGCCGTCGGTTATCCGCTATGGCGCGATGCTCGAAGTTCCCGCGCTGGCCGAATGTCTCGATCTGTTGTTTCCCAGGCTCGATTTCATCTCGGTCGGTACCAACGACCTGACGCAGTTCCTGTTTGCCGCCGATCGCGCCGATCCCAGGCTTGCCGAACGCTATGACTGGCTTTCGCCCGCGATCCTTCGGTTTCTCGCGCGGATTGTGAAGCCTGCGCAAGAGGCGCGCGTCGATGTGACGGTCTGCGGCGAAATGGGAGGCCGCACGCTTGAGGCCATGGCACTGATAGGATTGGGGATCGAACGGCTTTCGATCACACCGGCGGCAATCGGCCCGGTAAAGGCAATGATCCGGTCGCTCCCGGTTGAAGCAACTCGCGCGCACGTGCGTCACCTTTTGGCATTGCCTCCCCCCAACATGCGCGCAGCGCTTAGCGACTGGGCGAGCCAGAACGGTGTTGAAATCTGACGTCACGGCATCGCCGGAAGGCATGACGGCGTTGACTTTAGGCACTTTGCGTCAGACAAGATGCCCGGCCCACAAAGAAGGCCCGGAGTGTCAAGCGTGGTCGATACCGAAGCCGATAATCAGGCGCTGTTTCCAGAGCGCGCTGGAGAGATTCTGCGCGCAGCACGGGTGCGGTCAGGGCTCGATCTTGGCGACGTGGCGACGCGCACGCGCGTCCCGCTGCGGACGCTGGAAGCCATCGAACGTGGCGACCACAAGGATATTCCGTCACCAACCTACGCAATCGGGTTTGCAAAATCGTTCGCGCGTGCGGTGGGTGCCGATCCTGATGCGGTCGCGCATGCGCTGCGTGACGAGCTGGGCCAAAGGCAGCCCGGATCGAGAGACATGGTCGATCTCGACGATTTCGATCCCCAGCGCCTGCCAAGCCGGACGCTAGCGTGGACAGCCGCGCTTCTTGCGTTGCTCATCGTCGGGGGATATGGATTGTGGCGTGGTTGGATCATGCGCGATCCTGCCCGCGAGGTAACGCAGGTGGCGCAAACGCTGCCCGCGCAGGCCGTTGCACCACAAAACAACGCCGAACTCGCCCGCCCGTCGGCTACCGGGCAGGTTGTCCTGACGGCAAAAAAGGCCGTCTGGCTGCGTGTTTATGATGCGACAGACAAGGTGTTGTTCGAAAAGGAAATGGCGGCCGGCGAACAGTTTGAAGTGCCGCAAAACGCGAACAGTCCGATGATCCGCACCGGTCGTGCAGAATTGATCGCGGTCACGGTCGATGGCGCAGAGGTTTCTGGGCTCGGTCCGCCGGAACGTACCGTCAAGGATGTCGGCATCAGCGCACAAGTGCTTGCAGCCCGCGAGGCGGCTGGATCAACTGCGGCGCAAACCCCGGGCAACGCCACAGCGACACCTTGATCGCCGTCGCGCCTTGGGCCACTACCGTCGCAATGGGAGAGGATAACAATCAAATGCAAAGCCACAGCCGCACCCTATTGCTGCTGGCCTGCCTGCTCGGCAGTGCGGCCACACCGTTGGCGGCACAAACTGACCCGGTCACGATGCGTGTGGGAAAGCTCGAAAAGGAAATGAAAGCCGTTCAACGGAAGGTGTTTCCTGGCGGTGCCCCGGTAGAACCTGAGATCGGCGCGACGACCGCGCCAGCCATCGCGGCGGGATCGCCTTCGGCCGCACCGATCGCCGATCTGACCGAGCGAGTCGATGCGCTCGAAAGCCAGCTCAAATCGTTGACAGGGCAGGTAGAACAGGATGGTTTCCGCATTAAAAAGCTCGAAGATGCGGTAAGCGCGCTTCAAGCTGCAAATGCGCCGCCTGCGACCGATCGACCCATCGATTCCGGTGTCGTGGCAATCGGCTGCGCGGTGGCTGTTTGGGGAGGCTCGGCGACATCGTTG
>JANPIQ010000027.1:0-27239 GCA_031425075.1 Sphingomonadales bacterium | reverse complement strand
CATCCCATTGCAATGCTTTTGACTTGCCGCCAAAGATCGCGGCCACGTCGGCGCAAGATGCGCCACGGGTAAAAGGATGGGAGCACCTCAATGGCGGAAAAAGCCAAGCGCGCAAACAATGCCCTGATGGCAGACGTCAAGATTTCGGACGATCTTGCAGCGGTCGTCGGCAAAGGACCGATGCCACGCAGCCAGATTACGTCGAAGGTCTGGGAATATATCAAGAAGCACGATCTGCAATCGCCCAAGGACAAGCGCCAAATCGTTCCCGACGCGTTGCTCGGCAAGGTGATTGGCAGCAAGGAAATTTCGATGTTCGCGATGACCGCTGCAGTGAGCAAGCATATCGGCTGAACCACTGAAGCGCCCGCCAGCCGCTTCAAGGGGGAAATCGGGCGCAATGTGCAATCTTTATCGCCTCGATGCTCCGTCAAACCAGATCGCGACGGTATTCGATGCCGATGCAGGTGTGGACCCCTGGGCTGGCGATTATGTCGCGCCCGGGCGGTTTGCACCTGTTGTCGTTGGTGGGGCTGGCCACCGCCGGATCGTTCCCCGGCAATGGGGGGTTCCCCCGCCTGGCAACGCAATCCTCGAAGGGCGTGCTCGCCCAGTGACCAATGTTCGCAACTTGCAAAGCGCCTTCTGGATCGGCACGCTCCGCCACCCGGAATTGCGCTGCCTGGTGCCCGTCACCAGGTTTATGGAATGGGGCGGCACCAAGGGCGCGCGGGTTCAGCATTGGTTCGCCGTTCCGTCGGAGCCGGTGTTCGCGTTTGCTGGAATCTGCCGCGATACCGAAGTGGCGAGCTATGCATTTCTCACATGCGAACCCAATGCACTGGTCGCAGCGGTGCACCCAAAGGCGATGCCACTGATCCTGGCGCCCGAGGATTATGATGTGTGGCTCACGGCCCCCTGGCCCGATGCGATGCGACTGGTTGCCCCCTTTCCGTCGCAACTGATGATCAGCGAAACGCGTCAGCTTTAAAGCGACGATGCCATCAGTTGCAGCGCAGCAGCAAGGCCATCGTCATGTTCGGTCCAGGCGTTGCGCAACCGCCGCAATTCCGACGCTGCCTGTTCTGCACCCCCGACGCGCTCGGCAACGAGGAATGCCGTTTCATAGCTGACCCGCGCCGACTGCGCGCCTTTGCGGACGGCCCCCGCCAGCGCAATGTCACGTAACGCGCCATAATCGAACGTGGCAATGTCGCGCCTCGCATCGTCCAGGATTGCACGCATCCAGATGTTAGCATCGCCGTCGTGCGATTCGCCAAGTCGCTGCGATCGGATCAAGGCACGCGATGTGGTCGTGTCCGGATGTGGCAAGAGCGGACAGGCAGGCGAATAAGCCGCGACCTTCGACGTGCAAAACAAAATCGGGCAGCTGTTCGAGCAGCGCCACTTCGGCATCGTGCAAATCCTATATAGCCACGATCAGCAGGACTTTGTCGATTTCGGGGAGGGGCTATTTACAGCGAACCGTTTAGCGCCTCAGCTGTTGCTGTCCAAACGGCCAGTCGATCACGCCACCACTCCACAACGCGAGCCACACGATCACAGGCTGCAATGCGAGGCGCGGACCATGATACCACCAGCTCAATGCCGTGCCACCGATCGCTATCGAATTGAGCGCATGGTTGATGTTGGCCGGGAATACGCAGACAGCATAAAGGGCAAGCCCGATTGCGGCTGCGCGACGCAAGCGGCCAACACATACAAGCGCAATGCCCCCCAGTATTTCGGCAATGCCGGTTAACAGCACGACCATTTCGGGAAACGGGACCCATTCAGGGGTGATTTTCAAAAATCCGCCGGGCGATACCAGGTGCAGCACGCCCGCTGCGGCGTAAGCCAAACCTAGCAAGGTGCGCGCGGCCACACGCACTGCCCCTGTCGGCACATGGGAAGAGGCCGGAACGCGTTGCTCCGGCCCCCTGTTCATTGATTAATTCTTGACTTCTTCGCCGGCCTTTTTGATCACTTCGCCGGTGTCCTTCATTGCCTCGCCAGTTGCCGTCTTTGCCTTATCGGCGGCATTATCGATCACGGCGCCTGCCTTGTCGGCCGCACCTTCGATCTTCTCACCAGCCTGATCGGCCTCAGCTTCAACGACATCGCCCACATTGCCCATTGCGGCGCCGGTTTCATCAGCGACTTCTTCGACATCGGATGCCATTGCATTGGCGGCCTCAGCCGATTCCTGTTGTGCATTTTCCGAACACGCCGCCAACGAAAGTGCCGCTGCCGAAACCATACCCAGAACCATATGTTTTTTCATAGTTTTGTCCTCAAAGCTGTAGCATCATCGATTCTAGCGGCTTTGCGAACGCCTGCAAGCGCAACTTGTTTCACATGCGTGACGCCATGCTCGCGCAGGCGGTGATGACAGGTGCCAGCACTTGGCACCACTGCGTTATCCCCGCCGGATTGGTAATCCGATCCTGTCGCACCTCGATCCCCAGATAAGCGATCCCGTTGGCTTCGGCGTGACGGTTCATTGTCGCGTTGAGAAGCTTGCCCGAATAGGGTTGCTGATCGCCGACGCAGACGCCTGCCGCCTCAAGCATCGGGATCGCAATTCGCGGCGCACGGTCATCGTCATTGTAAAGAATGCCGACGTTCCACGGGCGCGCCTGATCGGGCGCGGTTGCAAGATACGGAGTGAAGCTGTGAAGTGAAACGATGAGGGCGGGGCACTGTGCAGCAATCAGTTCCGCAAGATGATCGTGGTAGGGCTGCCAGTACGCCGCGAGCCGGTCCTCCCGCTCGCCATAGGTCAGGACATTGCCGGGAATAGCGACACCATCACTGCTGACAGGGATCACGGCTGGATCGTCCGGGTGGCGGTTGAGGTCGGCAACCAGCCGCGAATGCGCGCCTAACAGGGCGTTGCAGGCAAGCCTCCCACACAAAAGTTCCGCCAGATCTGCCACACCGATATCCAAGGCAATATGGCTGTCGAGCAGTTCGGGACCGATGCCAAGATTGATTTCCGGCGGGACATAGGCGGAGGCATGGTCGGCAACGATCAGAATGGCGCTGCCCCGTCTTCCGATTTCTGTCCATGCGCGCATTGGTTCCGGTTGCCCCAACACCAAGAGAATGTCACCACTGCGCCATGGAGAAATTGACCCGTCGCGCCGCACTCGCTTCGCTCGCTGCTACCGTGGCGGCCCCCGGGTTGGCGCGCAGACCGCGGCGCAAAAAATCCGCAGTGCAAGAGCCCGCTCCGTTCGACCAGATTTGCAACAAGCTGCTCGATCATTTGCCCGAAACCGCCACCTATAATGGCACCGCCGAGGCGCTCGACGGCGGTCCGCTTGCGAGGCGCAGCGACGATTATTCACCGGCGGGCGAAGCTGCACTGCGCGCCGCATTCAAGACATCGCAAGAGCTGCTCTTTCGGATCCGCCTGGACGGCACTTCGCCAGCGGCGATCCATCTTGGCAGCGTATCGGCGCTGCTCGAAAATGGCGTTCGGTCTGCAGGCATACCCTATGGCCGGATCAATCCACTGACCTATACCGGTCACTCTCCGTACATCGTGAATCAGATTTCGGGGCCGCACATCGACACTGTAAGCGCAATGACCGAGCAGCAGTCGGTTTCGACCGCGAGCGCGGTCGATGCCTGGCTTGAAAAGCTTGATCGGTTTCCGGCGACGTTTGCAAGTGTCGTCGAAAAACTCAAGGCCGATCGGGCAGCGGGGTGCATCCCCCCCAAGGCCCTGCTCGCAAAGACGCTTCCTGTCATTGACGATTTCATGGCGGGCAAACCCGGCAATCACCCGCTGGTTCAGGCGCTCGCGCGGCGGAGCGACGAGGCCGGACTGTCCCGCCGGATCCGGCAGACTGCGGTCCGCCGCGCGACGCAGATCATCCAGCGTCGCGCGCGCCCTGCCATGCTGGCGCTTCGCGAAGACGTCGCAGCGATGTTGCCATTGGGTCGTGAAGAGGCCGGGATTTGGGCCCAACCGATGGGCGAAGCGTTTTACGCCGCCAATGTGAAATCACTTGGCGATACCGATCTGTCGCCCGATGATATCCACAAGATTGGTCTCGACGAGGCGGCGCGCATTGCCGGAGAGATGAACGCCATCCTCGCGCGATTGGGGCGGCCGTCCGGCCCGATCGGCGCGCGGATGGCGGCGCTTTCACGCGAAAAGACCAATGTTTTTCCCGACAGCGAATTGGGACGTGCGGCGTTGCTGGATTTTGTCCGCGCGCAGGTTGAGTCGGCCGAAGCGCTTTACCCGCAATTGCTTCCCGCGGAGATGGTTCCGCGCCAGAAACTGAACGTTAAGCGCATTCCCAAAGCCACCGAAAACAGCGCGCCGGGCGGATTTTACGATGGCCCCTCGCTCGATGGCACGCGGCCTGGAACCTACTGGATCAATCTGCGCGATATGGCCGCAGCATCGAAAGTGCGGCTGGCCACGCTCAGCTATCATGAAGGCGTTCCTGGCCATCACACGCAGAGCGCGATTGCCGCAACGCTCACCGATGTGCCGCTGATTGTCCGCATCGGCAGCTTCAACGCCTATCAGGAAGGCTGGGGGCTCTATGCCGAAAAGCTGATGGCGGAGCTGGGCGTCTACGAAACCGATCCGCTGGGCGATCTGGGCCGGTTGCAGGATGAATTGTTTCGCGCCGTCCGGCTCGTGGTCGATACAGGACTTCACCATAAACGCTGGACGCGCGAACAAGCCATCCGGACGATGCAAGACATAACAGGGGTTGCCGAAAGCCGCGTAACGGCAGAAATCGAACGTTATATGGCGTGGCCGGGGCAGGCACTGGGCTACAAGCTCGGCATGATCCGGCTGCTCGACATGCGGACGCGGTATCTGGGGAAAAAGGGCAACGACTTGAAGAGCTTTCACGCAGGCGTGCTGGGTGGTGGATCGTTGCCGCTCGACCTGGTCGAACGGCGGCTTGGGCTAACGTAACCGCCCTAGCATCGTCCACCAGCGCTGTTCGATACGCTCTTTAAGTCGCGCCTCGACCGACGCTGCATGATCGTAATCTTCATAAAGCGCAAAACAGCTCGCGCCCGAACCGGACATCCTCGCGAGCGTCGGTCTGGTGGAAGCAAGGAAAGCGAGCACCGCCCCAATATCAGCGCATAACATCTGTGCAGCCGCTTCGAGATCGTTGCGCCCTGCCATCATGATCTCACGTGCGCTGCCTTTCGGCATCGGCCCGCGATCGATGCCACCCCACGCCCGGAAAACAGGACCTGTTGCAAGCGGAATACCGGGGTTGACCAAAAGGCAGGCGAGGCCCGCGACGTCGTTTTCAACTGGCCCCAAGACCGTGCCCGTCCCGAGTCCGACCACAGGAATGCTTTTTAGGCAGGCGGGGACATCGGCACCCAATGATTCAGCATGATCAACGCGATCGCCCCCGCCCATCAGCCTCAGCGTTGCAGCTGCATCTGCGGAACCACCGCCGAGCCCTGCCGCAACGGGAAGCTGCTTGTCGAGGTCAAATCGCAGATTTGGCAACACACCATGATTGGCAAGCCGCGCCGCGCGGGTGACCAGATTGCTATCGATGTCGCCGGTGTTCGCGCCGAATTGACCGCTTTGGTCGAGCGCGAATTCAGCACTCTTGGTAACAGTGAGCGTATCGCCGCAATCGAGAAATGCGAACAGCGTTTCCAGATCGTGGTAGCCATCGTCGCGCCGCCTCCTGACATGCAGTGCGAGGTTGATCTTGGCATAGGCAGTTTCGGCGCGCGAAACGATCACTTGAGGCCATCTGAAATTTTGCCCTTTATGCGGGCCGACACAATGGCATCGTCGCGCGCCTGGATCAGCGCCGCATTCCATGCATAGCGCGCATCGATCCTGCGGCCTGCCTTCCAATAAGCATCGCCCAGATGTTCGCCCAGTTCGGGGACGGTTGGATCGGCCGCAACCGCGCGTTCGAGCACTGCGATCGATTCTGTGGTTTGCCCGCGCAAGAAAAACGCCCAGCCGAGCGAATCAGTGATCGCAGCATCGTCGGGGCGGAGCGACGATGCCTTGGCGATCAGCCGTGTCGCTTCATCGAGACTGTCGCCTCGCTCGAGCATCGCATAGCCCAGATGATTGAGCGACCCAGGCTGTTCGGGATCGAGCGCTACTGCCTTTTGCAAAGCCGCTTTGGCTTTCGGCCAGTCGCCCGACGAATCGAGTGCGCCGCCATAAGACAGCCACAGTGCCCAGGCGGCCTGACCGCCACCGATTTCGGCAAGGTCGATGGCTCTGCGATAGGCGGACGCTGCGAGCGCGAACTTTTTCCTTCCCGCTAGTGCATCACCGAGCCGTGCATGATCGAACAGGCTGGCCTCGGGCGCAGCCGCGAGCGATGTTGCAAGCGCCAATGCTTCATCATCCTGCCCCAATCGCTGGAGAATTGCGTAGCGCAGATCGAGGCGGGCCGCAGAAAATCGCGGTTCGTTGGGCCATAACGCAACCGTGGCCAGCGCTGCCTGCTGCTTCCCTGCCGCAGACAAGGACTGCGCCAGCACAAGGCCGATTTCGGCATTGTCCGGACTTGCAAAACTGCCCAGCCTTGCTAGCCGCAGCGCAGTCGCGGTGGCATTATCACGCAGCAGATCGCTTGCCAGCCGCGCCATCAAGATGCCCGCAGCGCCAGAAGCCGTGGCAATTGGCTGGCCTGGAAGCTTGCCAGCCTCAACCTCGATCCTGGCATTCGCGAGCGCGGTTTCGTCACCGCCCAGCAGCGACAGCGCCGTCTTGCGATCCTTGAGTGCCACCAGCCGCGCCGCCGCCGCAATGCGGATGCTGCTCGATCGAGGGTCTGCGACCGGCAGCGCCTGGACCGCCGCCTTGGCATCGTCGATCTGTTTGAGCCCTAAAAGCAAATAGACCCGCTGCTCGCGCGAATAAGCGCCGGTTAACGCTTGCAACGGCCTGACATTGAGCGGAGCCAGCGGATCGGACTGACGTGCACCTGCATTGACCCAACTGCGGAAAATGGGCGCGAGAAAATCGAAATTGCCGCCTTCCATCTTGTCGATCTGCTGGCCTGCGCTGCGCCAATCGTTGCGAGACACAGCGTCGATGTAGAGCAATAATCGCCCGTCACCCGGCAGCTTTTGCTGCGCATCGAGTGCGCGGGCGGCGCGCAACGCCAGCGCCCGATCCCCGGCTTCGATTGCCTGATTGAATGCGCGCATCGCCACGCGCTGATCGGCTGGCGCACCTGTCAGCGCCACACCATAAGCAATCGCCGCCTGATCGCTGACGCCCGCCGCATCGAGCAGCCGACCCTGAACATAGGCATCTAGCGCCGCACCGCCACTATCCTGCGCTGCCGCCGGGGCGGCAACCAGCGCCAGCGCCGCGCCGCTACATATTCGGATAGTTCGGCCCACCGCCACCCTCCGGCGTCACCCAGACGATATTCTGCGTCGGGTCCTTGATGTCGCACGTTTTGCAATGGACGCAGTTCTGCGCATTGATCTGGAGCCGGGGCGCGCCGCCATCGGCCTCGACAATCTCGTAAACCCCCGCCGGGCAGTAACGCTGCGCCGGCTCGTCATACAGAGGCAGGTTGATTTCGGTGGGAACCTCCGGGTCCTTGAGCAGCAAATGGCAGGGCTGGTCTTCTTCATGATTGGTGTTCGAAATGAATACCGAAGACAGCCGGTCGAAACTGATCACGCCATCGGGCTTGGGATAAGCGATCGGGCGATGAATATCCTTGCGCTGGATCATGTCGCTGTCACGGTGATGCTTCATGGCAATCGGCAGCCCGATCTTTAGCGTGCGCATCCACATGTCGATACCCGCCAAAATCGTCCCGTAATCGCCGCCAAACTTGGCGATTGCAGGTTGCGCGTTCTGGACAAGTTTCAATTCCTTGGCGATCCAGCTTGCCCTGAGCGTTACTTCGTAAGCCGGCACTTCGTCATGTTCGCGGCCCGCCGTCAGCGCTTCGGCAAGTGCATCTGCCGCAAGCATCCCCGATTTCATCGCGGTGTGGCTGCCCTTGATCCGTGGCACGTTCACAAAGCCAGCCGAACAGCCGATCAGCGCCCCGCCGGGAAACGCAAGCTTGGGCACCGATTGCCAGCCGCCCTCGTTGATTGCACGCGCGCCATATGAAACACGTCGCCCGCCTTCTAAAATCGCGAGAATTTCAGGATGCTGTTTCCAACGCTGGAATTCCTCGAACGGATAGACATAGGGATTCTTGTAATCAAGCGATACGACAAAGCCGAGCGCCACCTGGTTGTTCGCCTGGTGATAGAGAAAGCCCCCGCCCCATTCGTCGCTTTCGCTCATCGGCCATCCCTGGGTGTGGATCACGCGTCCAGGGACGTGCTTTTCGGGATCGATGTCCCACAATTCCTTGATACCGATGCCGTAAACCTGTGGCTGGCAATCGGCTTCGAGATCGTATTTCAGCTTCAACTGCTTGGTCAGATGCCCGCGCGCGCCTTCGGCGAACAGCGTGTATTTGGCATGAAGTTCCATCCCCGGCTGATAATCGGACTTATGACTGCCATCGCGCGCCACGCCCATGTCTCCAGTTGCCACGCCGCGCACCGAGCCATCGTCATTGTAAAGTATCTCGGACGCCGCGAACCCGGGGAAAATCTCGACCCCCAATCCTTCGGCTTGCCCAGCAAGCCAGCGACACAAGTTTCCAAGGCTGCCCGTGTAGCACCCGTCATTGCTCATAAACGGCGGCATCATCACATGCGGCAGGCTGGTCTTGCCACCCTTTGACAGCACCCAATGCCAATTGTCGGTCACTGGCGTTTGCGCCATAGGGCAATCCATCGTGCGCCATTCGGGAAACAATTCGTCGAGCGATTTGGGATCGACCACCGCGCCCGACAGAATATGCGCGCCGATTTCCGATCCTTTTTCGAGGATGCAGACGGAAATATCAGGGTTCAGCTGTTTGAGCCGGATCGATGCAGCAAGGCCCGCAGGCCCGCCACCGACAATAACGACATCATATGGCATCGATTCCCGTTCACTCATCTTCACTCTCCTGCCGCGCTGCGGCTAAAAAGCAGACCTGCTCGTCGCACCTGCACAACCGTTCAACAGTTGTGGGGAGGCACGGGGTTGACCGCAAGGCGCATCGTCAATCCAAGCATAATCCATGCTAAACCCCTCGACGACTGTCCAGCGCGAAATGGTGAGGTCTGCGCTGACATGGTGGGTCGATGCGGGGGTCGATGTCACGATAGATGAGGTGCCGGTGCCATGGCACGACCGCTTGCGGTCAAATCCGGGGCATGAATCAGCGCCAGTGCCACCGGCAAAATCTGTGACGTCGCTGGCTGAATTGACCGGACAACTCGTCACGCTTCCCGCGCTCGATCCCTTCGCGCCGCGCACGCACCGGATCGCGGCTTCGGGCAATCCGCTTTCCGATCTGATGGTGATGATCGACATGCCCGAAGTCGATGACGCAACAAATGGTATATTGATCGGCGGGGAAGCAGGCGAGCTTTTCGACAGGATGCTGGCAGCCATCTCGCTTGATCGCACGCGGTGCTACATCGCTGCGTTCTGCCCTGCGCGGCTTCCCGGCGGTAGTATCCCTTCCGAACTGATCGATCCGCTCAGTCGTTTGGCAAGCCACCATGTCTTGCTCGCAGCCCCCAAAAAGCTTTGGATTATGGGATTGGCGGCGAGCCGTGCGTTGATCGGGGCAGATGCCGTATTCGGACAGGGCCGTATACGCCATGTTAACCAAGACGGCATGATTATCGAAGCTGTTGCAAGCTTCAGCCCGCGGATGCTGCTTCAGCAGCCAAAGCGAAAGGCGGCGGCGTGGGCAGATATGCAGGCTTTGATGCAAGGGTTTACCGCGTGACACTGAAAATACTGGCGATTTCTCTGGTCTTGACCGCAAGCGCTGCTCCAGCATTCGCGGCGTCATCGAACGAGCCCGCCAATATCGCCTCGGCGGCTCAGCTTGGGCCCAACGCCCGCGCTCGCTACCAGGAAATCTTTGCGGCAATCCGGAACAGCCAATGGGCCGAAGCGCAGGCAAAACTCGATGCGATGCACGAAGGCCCCCTCCATAATTTTGCCCGCGCCAAATTGTATCTGGCCAAAGGATCGCCAAAGGTGGAAGCAGACGCATTGGCAGCGCTCGCCGCCAAGGCAACTGAACTTCCCGAGGCTGCGAAATTGCTCGCGCTTGCCCAATCGCGCGGCGTGTCTGCAACGGTGGCTTTGCCTGTTGAGCGGACCATTACCTGGCTTGGCACGGCGCCCCGCCGGGGCAAGGTTGCAGGGTCGGAGGCCAAAGGTTTGCCGCTGACCGCGCGGATCACGCCACTGCTCAAGAACGATCAGCCCAACGAAGCCGAAGCGATCCTTGATGCCAATCTGGCAGGCTTGTCGCCCGATGCGCTGACCGAATGGCGGCATCGCATCGCATGGACTTATTTTCTGACAGGAGACGATGCTGCGGCCCGACGGCTCGCGCTGATCGCAGCGACCGGATCTGGCGATTTTGCAGCACAAGCTGAATGGGTGTCGGGCCTCGCCGCATGGCGTTTACGCGATTACTCAGGTGCGTCTGCCAGTTTCGATTCAGCGGCGCGGCGACTTGATGATAGCGAAATGCAAGCCGCGGCGCATTTCTGGGCGGCACGTGCCGATATGGCGGCGGGCAAGTTCGCGGTCGTCGATGCCAAGATGCGTTTGGCCGCACGCAATCCGGAAACCTTTTATGGTCTTTTGGCGATGAACCGCCTTGGATTAAAGGCGCAGGCGTCCGAATATCCCAGCCGCGCTGCGGTTGAAAAACTGCCGAATGTTCGCGCGGCGCTGGCATTGGCGGAGATCGGCGAGCGCGATTTTGCCGATGAACTGATCCGCCATCAGGCGCGGATCGGATCGCCGGCCGATCACGCGACGCTTGCCAATATTGCAGGGCGGCTCGACTTGCCCGGAACGCAGCTCTGGCTCGCACAGAATGGCCCTGTCGGCGCAAAGGCTTCGGTCAGTGCACGCTATCCCAATCCGAAAGGCTGGCGCCCGGCCAATGGCTGGCGCGTTGATCGCAATCTGGTATTCGCCCATGCGCTTCAGGAATCGCGCTTCCGCACCAATGTGACAAGCCACGCCGGTGCGCGCGGGGTGATGCAGGTGATGCCGGGCACGGCTGCGCATATGGCGCGGCTCAAGGGTGAAGCAGCGCCAGGCTCGCTTTCGGATCCGTCGATCAATCTGGAATATGGCCAGACTTTCATTGAGCGCATCCGCGACATGAGCGAAACCGGCGGGATGCTGCCCAAGGTGATCGCGGCGTATAATGCAGGTCCTTTGCCGGTGGGCCAATGGAATGCGCGCGTCCGCGATCCTGCCGATCCATTGCTCTACATCGAATCGATCCCGTATTGGGAAACTCGGGCATATGTTGCCACGGTGATGCGCAATTACTGGATGTACCAGCTCGAGTCGGGCGAAAAGACCAATAGCCTCAGCGCCTTGGCGCAGGGTATGTGGCCCCGCTTCCCCGGCCTCCCCGGTGCAACCGCCGTCCGCATCGATCGCACGGGCGGCTTGCGCGCAGCCGACTGACGCACCGTGCCACTCGACCACACTCGCGCCTTCATCCCCGTCAGCATCGCACTGCTGACAGTGTCCGACAGCCGCAGCCTTGCCCAAGACAAATCGGGCGACGCGCTTGCCGACCGGATCGCCACCGCCGGCCATTTTCTCGCCGAACGCGCGCTGCTGCGTGATGATACCGATGATATCGTTGCGCTGCTCCACCGCTGGTGCGACGATGAACAGATCGATTGCGTGATCACGACGGGCGGCACCGGCGTGACCGGGCGCGATGTGACACCCGAAGCCTTGGCGATGCTCAACGGCAAAGACATTCCTGGTTTTGGCGAACTGTTCCGCTGGGTCAGCTTTCAAAAAATCGGCACCTCGACCATTCAGTCGCGCGCATGTGCAATAATCGCGCGGGGCACCTATGTGTTTGCGCTTCCCGGCTCGACCGGAGCAGTGGAGGACGGTTGGGACGACATCCTGATCCACCAGCTGGATAGCCGTTTTCGCCCGTGCAATTTTGTCGAGCTGATGCCAAGGCTGCGCGAGCGATAGCTGTCAGTCTTTGGACCTGCTTTTTGCCAACCGATCGGGCAACGGGTAACAAGCATCGACATATGTTCTTTACTTGTTCTTAGTTCTGTGAACAATGCAACCATGAACTCTACCTTGAAATCCCCGCCTATTTCCGGTCGCGGTGCAACGGCGAACACCACGCCGACGCGCTTTGCGCTGGCTTCGCGCCAGAGCGATGGCGACTGGCTCGACGATCGGGAATTGTGTGATGGCGACCCGCCTGCGTGGCGCACGACCGTATCTGTCGAACACGCAAAATCGATCATCACGCGCAACACCTCCCCCGATATTCCGTTCGAACATTCGATCAATGCGTATCGCGGCTGCGAACATGGCTGCGTTTATTGCTATGCGCGGCCAACGCATGCCTTCCACGACCTATCGCCCGGCCTCGATTTCGAAACAAAGCTGTTTGCAAAGCCTGATGCAGTGGCATTGTTGCGAACAGCGCTGGCCAAGCCCGGATATCGGTCAACGCCGATTGCGATGGGTACCAACACCGATCCCTATCAGCCGATCGAACGCGACTGGAGCATCACCCGAGGGCTACTTGGACTGCTGGCGGAAACCGGTCACGCCGTGTCGATCACCACAAAATCTGACCGCGTCTTGCGAGATCTCGATCTCCTCGCATCAATGGCCAAGCGCGGTCTGGTCGCTGTGGCAATTTCAGTGACGTCGCTCGATCCCAACGTCCACCGCACCCTTGAACCGCGTGCGCCTTCGCCTGCCAAGCGACTTGCGGCGATCCGCGCATTGGCAAAGGCGGGCGTGCCGACCAACGTTAATGTCTCACCCATCGTCCCTGCGATCACCGATCACGAAATCGAGGCAATCCTCGCTGCTGCTGCCGAAGCAGGCGCGCTGCGGGCAAGTTACATTCCCGTCCGCCTGCCCCACGAAGTTGCCCCGCTGTTTCGCGACTGGCTCGATGCGCACTATCCCGATCGCGCCGCAAAAGTGATGAGCATCATCCAGAGCCTGCGCGGCGGACGCGATAACGATCCGGGTTTTGGCACCCGGATGCGCGGCGAGGGTGTCTGGGCCGACTTGATCCGGACCCGTTTTCGCATCGCCTGCAAACGGCTTGGCCTCAATCGCGTGGCAATCACGCTCGACCAATCCCAATTCCGCCCGCCCGAAGGCGCGCAGTTGCGATTGCTCTAGCTTACGCAATCCAAAGCGCCGGAGCCAGCGGCCAATATTTTCAAGTGAAAAGTGGAGCGGGTGAAGGGAATCGAACCCTCGTCGTAAGCTTGGAAGGCTTCTGCTCTACCATTGAGCTACACCCGCGCCCGGAAACGTTGTGGGTGCCCTAGCCCCCTCCCCCTTTCATCGTCAAGCACGTGCGCTATGCTGGTAGCGATGAATCCTTCCACGATCCGCTATTCGCGCGCCGCGATGTCGCTCCACTGGATCGTTGCACTGTTGCTGCTGTTCAACTTCGGGCTGGGCGAGCGGACCGAACATCTGCCGCGTGGCGCTGCGCTGTTTACGGTTTTCCAGCTCCACAAATCGATCGGGATCACGATTCTAGCCTTGAGCCTTTGGCGACTTGGCTTGCGCGTCTGGGGCACCCGGCCTGCGCCCGCTTCCGCCGGACCGACACATGTGCTCGCAAGCGCTGTCCATTGGCTTTTCTACGCCATCATGATCGGCGCCCCTGTTACCGGTTGGCTGCTTGTCTCGACGGCAACGACCAGGATCCCGACGTTTCTCTTCGGCATTATCCCGTTGCCGCATCTGCCAGTGTCGGGCGCTGCAATCCACGACATCGCCGAAGAGGTTCACAAGCTGCTGGCCATTCCCGGCATCCCGATCCTGCTCGCACTCCACGTGGCAGGTGCAGTGCGGCACCAATGGCTGCTCAAACACGCGCTGGTCGAGCGAATGGTGCCCGTCCGGAGGGCAGGGCTTGGGACAATCGCCCTTCTTTTTGCAACGCTCGCCGCAGCGTTTGCGATCGGGCGGTATGCCCCTGTAGCCGAAACTCTCGCCAGGGTGGGCGACGAACGGCCAAAAGTCGCTCAGACCGTGCCCGTGGCTACACCACGGCTAGTGCCAAGCCAGATCGAGGCCGCGCCGGCCGCCCTAGACAAGGGCAATGAAACCGCAGCGCTGACCGATGAACAGGAAGGCGATGAGCAGCCTGTTGTGAAACGCGACTGGCTCGTGTTGCCGGGCGGGACGCTGAGCTTTGCAATCGACGTGAGCGGGCAGCGCATAACCGGCAGTTTTTCTCGCTGGAGCGCAGAGATTGTTCTCGATCCAGCGGACACCGAAGGCGGACGGATCGCTGCGACCATCGATCTGGCCTCGGTTGGCAGCGGCGACAGCGAGCGCGATTCGATGCTGGCGGGCGGCGATTTCTTCGCAACCGCATCGAATCCGCGCGCCAGTTTCGCGTCGCGCGACATTAGGAGGCTTGCCGGCAATCGCTACGAAGCACGCGGAATCTTGACAATCAAGGGCGTTTCGCGCCCTCTCCGGCTTCCCTTTACGCTCGAGCTCGAAGGAGATCGCGCGCAGGCTATCGGATCGGCCAGTTTCGACCGACGCAATTTTAACGTCGGCGAGGGCCAATTTTCGGGGATCGAAGAAATTGGCGGCAGTGTTACTGTTACGCTAAACTTCAGCGCGCAAAGAAAACCATAGTTCAGCTCACCAATTCGCGCAATTTGGTCACCGCCGGGACTCCGGTCGGCGCGGTCTCATCTTCGACAAATGGATGCCAGCCATCGGGACCGAGCCGTTCGAGCGGGCGATACCGCGTTTTATATTCCATTTTGGCAGCACCTTTGATCCAATACCCGAGATAGATGTAGGGCAGCCCCGCATTGGCGGCGCGCAGGATATGATCGAGGATGATGAAATTGCCGAGCCCCTGCCGGTCTTCATCATCGGGTGCGAAAAAGCTGTAAATCATAGACAGCCCGTCGGTTTGCTGGTCAGTAAGACATGCCCCGACCAACCGCCCCGGCCTGCCATTGCGTGACGGCTCGCGATACTCGACGAGGTAGCTGTTGACGGGCGTTTGTTCGACCATGTCTGCGAAATCGATTTCGTCCATCCCGACCATCCCACCGCGCGGGTGGCGAACATCAAGATAGCGGCGAAGCAATGCAAACTGCTCGTCAGTCGTCCATGGTCGGCACGCCGAAACCTCAAGATCGGCATGGCGGCGAATGGCGCGCTTCTGGCTGGCGGTTGGAACAAAGGCCTTCGTCAACACCCGTACAGAAACGCATGCCGAACAATCGAGGCACGAAGGGCGGTATGCCACGCCCTGGCTTCGGCGAAACCCGATTTTTCCGAGCGCATCGTTGAGTTCGATCGCGTGGATGCCCGAAAGCTCGGTGAAAACTTTCCGTTCACGCTTGCCCGGCAGATAGGGACACGGGCCCGGCGTGGTGACAAAAAATCTCGGAAAGCGGAACTGCGCCGTCACCAATAAAACCCTCTTCCCGCTAACCTGCAAACACTATGACGCAGCCATCCTGTCCTGAAAAGAGCGTTTACCATGCAATAAAGGTTAAGGGTAAGATCTACAGGTTGGCGATCACGACATGGTGGGCGCGACAGGGATTGAACCTGTGACCCCTCCCGTGTGAAGGGAGTGCTCTACCGCTGAGCTACGCGCCCATGCCGATGCGCTGCCGACGCAAAAGGCGGCCGAAAAACAAAACAGGCGGGACATGTGCCACCGCCTGCTTTATCTGCCATAAATCGAAATGACAGGCGTTGTCCAGCGGCTTCGCAGCTACTGATCGTATTGTCAGTTTACCGCGTCCTTCAATCCCTTTCCGGGACGGAATTTCGGCTGGTTTGAAGCCTTGATCGACATTGGTTCGCGGGTGCGCGGATTGCGCCCGATCGACGCTTTTCGCTGCGAAACCGAAAAACTGCCGAAACCGACGAGGCGCACCTCATCACCCTTTTTCAATGCATTTGTAATCGTATCGAACACCGCTTCGACGGCCTTGCTCGCGTCTGCGCGCGACAGTCCAGCAACGTCAGCCACGGCTGTCGTAAGCTCCTGCTTGTTCATCGAACCAACCCCCCTTATCGTTTGTGAGTAAGACTCGCAGTCAGACCTGCTGCGAGTAACGCGCATTTCTGTAACACTGTCAAAGCAATTTGCCGCTGCGCGTGGCGAACGGCAATCGGCATCAGACTAATCGCATTAGTGCCTAATGCGGGCGTGAATCGGCCTGCATCGGTGACATCGGCACAGGCTGTGCCGCAAGTTCGTCGGCCTCTGTCCACTCGATCGATACAAGCGGATCGACCAGGGCAATTGCCAACACCTCATCGACATGGCTTACAGGAACAATCGTTAAACCGCCGGTGATGGCCACAGGGATTTCCGCCAGATCCTTCACATTTTCTTGCGGAATGATCACCGTTTTAATCCCGCCGCGTAGCGCGGCAAGCAGCTTTTCCTTCAGTCCGCCGATCGGCAGCACCCTCCCACGCAATGTAACTTCGCCCGTCATCGCCACGTCGCGGCGAACGGCATTGCCCGTCAGCGTTGAGATCATCGCAGTAACCATTCCCACTCCCGCCGATGGCCCGTCCTTGGGCACCGCGCCTTCGGGCAAATGGATATGGATATCCTTGCGGGCAAACAGGCTGGGCTTGATCCCATACGATGGCGCACGGGCTTTGACGTAGCTGAGCGCGGCCTGGATCGATTCGCCCATCACGTCGCCGAGTTTCCCGGTCGAACGCACGGTGCCCTTCCCTGTAACCGTTACCGCCTCAATTGTCAGCAATTCGCCGCCCACCTCAGTCCACGCCAGTCCGGTAACAGCGCCAATCTGATTTTCCTCTTCGGAAAGACCGTGGCGATACTTCAGCACGCCGGCAAACTCTCCAATATTTTCAGGCGTGATCGTCGCGCCTTTGATCTTGCCCTCGAGGATCTGACGCAACACCTTGCGTGCCAGTTTCGCAATCTCGCGTTCAAGCGTGCGGACCCCGGCTTCGCGAGTATAGCCCTGAATCAGCGCCCGCAGTCCCTCATCGGTCAGCGTGAACTCGTCGGGCTTCAGGCCGTGCGCCTCGATCTGTTTGGCGATCAAATGCCGTTTGGCGATTTCGAGCTTTTCATCCTCGGTATAGCCTTCGAGCCGGATGATCTCCATCCGATCGAGCAGCGCCTGTGGGAGGTTCAGCGTGTTCGCTGTAGTCACGAACATCACGTCAGACAAATCGACATCGAGCTCAAGATAATGGTCCTGGAACTTGCTGTTCTGTTCGGGGTCAAGCACCTCGAGCAGCGCCGATGCAGGATCGCCGCGGAAATCCTGCCCCAGCTTGTCGATCTCATCGAGCAAAAACAGCGGGTTCATCGTGCCTGCTTTTTTAAGGTTCGACACGATCTTGCCGGGGAGCGACCCGATATAGGTGCGTCTGTGCCCGCGAATTTCGGCTTCGTCACGTACCCCGCCAAGCGATTGACGGATGAATTCGCGCCCGCATGCCTTGGCAATGCTGCGGCCCAACGATGTCTTGCCGACGCCGGGAGGCCCGACGAGGCACAGGATCGGGCCCTTGAGCTTGTTAGTCCGTGCCTGCACCGCAAGATATTCGACGATCCGGTCTTTGACCTTTTCAAGCGCATAATGATCGTCGTCGAGGACGGCCTGCGCCGCTGCGATATCCTTCTTAAGCTTTGATTTCTTGCCCCAGGGCAGCCCCAACAGCACATCGAGATAGTTGCGCGTCACGGTCGCTTCAGCTGACATCGGCTGCATGGCTTTGAGCTTTTTCAACTCGGTCGAAGCACGCGTCTTTGCCTCTTTCGACAGCTTCATCGTCTCGATTTTTTTGGCAAGCTCTCCGATCTCGTCGGTTTCGCCCTCTTCGCCCTCATTGCCCAGTTCGCGCTGGATCGCTTTCAGCTGCTCGTTGAGGTAATATTCACGCTGGGTCTTCTCCATCTGCCGCTTGACGCGGCTGCGGATTTTCTTTTCGACCTGCAGGACACCGAGTTCGCCTTCCATAAAGGCGAAGACCATTTCCAAACGCTTGCCAGGGTCACGCTCCATCAACAGCGACTGCTTGTCGCCGACCTTGAGCGAAAGATTGGCCGCGACGGCATCGCCGAGTTTCGAGGGTTCGTCGATCTCCGATAACTGGACTGCGGTTTCCGCCGGCAATTTCTTGTTGAGTTTGGAATAATTTTCAAACTGATCGATTACTGAACGCATCAGCGCCGTCACTTCGGTTCCACTGGCGGCATCGTCGTCTACCAAATCGATCGTGCAAACAAGGCAATCGTCATCGGTATCGAGCGACGTCAGCGTCGCGCGCTGCCCGCCTTCAACAAGCACACGCACTGTGCCATCGGGTAGCTTAAGCAGTTGCACCACGCTCGCCATCACGCCCATGTCGTAAAGGTCATCACGCCCGGGATCGTCCTGCGCGGGATCGAGCTGCGCGACAAGAAAAATGTCCTTGTTGCCGGCCATAGCGCGTTCGAGCGCGACGACCGATTTATCGCGGCCCACGAACAGCGGAACGACCATATTGGGGAACACGACAATGTCGCGGAGTGGAAGCACTGGGAATCGTTGAGTCATGAATATTCCGATGTCAGGATTTTCTGTATATGGGAAGCGGCGCATGGCATTCAATAATTGCGGTAAAGGACGCTAATGCCGTCGATGGCGGAGCGAAATCGCGCCGGTGCACGCAGAATTCAATCGCCCCGAGGCAGGGCCGCTGGCCTGGGCATTCCCAGAAGCAACCAGAACAAGGCAAGCAGGATTAAGACGGCTACAGGGTATCGTGCGTAGAACAGGTGCGCCAAGCCTTCGGTAAGCGCGGCGCCGGAAAACCGGCTGTGCGATGGGATGACGATCATCACCCACCCAGCCAGCGCACCCACCACACTTGCATTGCGCCGGGCCTCCCACGCCATCGCCAGGACGGATACCAGCAGGGGCAGCAGGAAGGTGTAACTATGGCCCCATCCCAACGGCGCAAGCGGGCCGATCAGCGCCATGATGACGGCGGAAACGGGCAGAAACGCTGAGTCCCACATTCGGACGCGCCAGTAAAACGCCGCGATGATCGATGCGGCGGCAACCGCGAATGTTGCGTTGACATGCACAGGGATCGGCAACGCCGCAAAACTCGTACGCGGATCGAATCCTGTTTCGTTCAACCGCAACCATAATGCCGCGAACGACTGATTATCGATGTTGACGATCGCACGGCCCGACATGGTCGGCAGCAGTACCGAAAAATATTGCACATATATCTCGATCGGTATGACGATGAGCGAGAGCAATGGAACCGCAACCGCCGCAGCCCCGAACCCAACCGCTGCGCGCCGCCAGCCCTGGCGCAGCGGGATCGCCAGGACAAGCAGGCCGGGATAGATTTTGATCCATCCCCCCAACGCGAGGAAAGCCCCGCCTATCCAGCCCCATCGCCCGTTTCCAGCCGCCACGCCGAGTACGCACAGCAACAAGATGAAGGTGCCCACTTGACCACCGCGATTGATAAAAACGGGCGCGGTAACGCAAGCAAGCATGGTCAGCGCCACCCCCTCAGTGGTGGTGAACGTAGCGATAGCGTGCCGTCGCACCAAGCCGAGCCAGACCCAGATCGAACCAATCGCCGCCAGCAACGAAAGCGTGGAAAATATGGCAAAAGCCAAAGGCTTTTCAGCCAGCACCAGCGGCACAAAGAAAAGGACACTTGGCGGCGGATATAAATAGCCTTGCAGCGTTCCGACGTCAGTTTTCACGTCCGCATTCCAGTCCGCTTTGTAGATCGCCGAAAAATCGGCCACCGATCGCGCGGCTGCATCGTAGAAAATGTGAAAATCGCTCGAAATATACCCTTGGAGACGCATCGTCTGAACTACGAACAGCCCGCCCGCGACGATGATCGCAGCCCACACCCCCAAATTGCGCAACGGCAGATGACCTAACACACCCGTCTCCTATGACGCCGGCGCTAGCGAACCGCCTAACTCAGCACCCCGTCGTGCAGCCTGACGCAGCGATCCATCTTGGCCGCAATCCGTTCATTATGTGTGGCGATCAGCGCGGCGCTGCCCTCTCCGCGCACCAGTGACAGAAGTTGATCGAGAACGATATCGGCAGTGGCTTCGTCGAGATTGCCGGTGGGCTCGTCCGCCAGTACCAGCGCGGGCCGGTTGGCAAGCGCACGCGCCACCGCCACACGCTGCTGCTCGCCTCCGGAAAGCTGACTGGGACGGTGCGTATGGCGCTGCGACAGGCCGAGCGCGTCGAGCAATCCGGCTGCCCGCATTTCGGCCTCGCTCTGCGCCACGCCTCGGATCATTTGCGGCAGCACGACATTTTCGATTGCCGAAAAATCGGGGAGCAAATGATGGAACTGGTAAACAAAGCCCAATGCCTCGCGCCGCAGACGCGTCCGGCCGTCATTATCGAGGTTGGATGCTTCTTCCGCCCCGATGCGTATTGAGCCTTCGAACCCGCCCTCAAGCAGCCCCACTGCCTGAAGCAGCGTCGATTTTCCCGAGCCCGATGGCCCGAGCAGCGCGACGATTTCTCCGCTGCGCACACTCAGATCGACACCGCGCAGCACGACGATCTGCGCCCCCCCCTGGACGAAACTTCGTTTCAGGCCAGCAACGCCGAGGACATCATTCATAGCGCAGCACTTGCACCGGATCGGTGCTCGCCGCCTTCAGCGCAGGATAAAGCGTGGCGAGAATAGTCAGCACAAACGCCATGCCCACCACCACGAAGACCTCCAAGGGATCGGTCTTGGCGGGCAGCTCGGTCAAAAAGCGGATCGAAGGGTCCCATAGTTGCTGCCCTGTCAGCATCTGGATCGCACTGACTACACCCTGCCGGAAATAAAGGATGATGAATCCCAGCGCGACACCGGCCAATATGCCGAAGGACCCGATGATGACGCCGACGCTCATGAAGATACGCACCAGGCTGGCACGCGTTGCGCCCATTGTGCGGATGATCGCAATGTCGCGGGTTTTGGCGCGCACCAGCATGATCAGCGACGACAAGATATTGAAAGTCGCCACAAGGATAATCAGCGACAATATGACGAACGAGACGACGCGATCGACCTCGAGTGCTTCGAACAACGATGAATTCATGCCTCGCCAGTCGGATACGATCCCCCGGTCGCCCACCTTTGCCGCGAGCGGCGCCAGAATGCGGCCGACGTTGTCCGGATCGACGGTATCGATCTTGACCATGCCGACCGCGTCACCGAGCAATAACAAGGTCTGCGCATCTTCTATCGGCATGACAACGATGGCCTTGTCATAATCGAACACGCCCACTTCGAATATGGCGGCAACGCGGTAGCTGACGATGCGCGGGATCGACCCGAACGGTGTGGTCTGCCCGTCGGGGGAAATCAGACTGATGCTGCCGCCAACCTGTACGCCGAGCGCTTCGGCGAGCCGCGCCCCGATCGCCACATTGCCGCTATCTGGTGTCAGCGCCTTCAGACTGCCCTGCAAAACCTTGGCCTTGAGCGTGACATTGCCACGAATGTCCTCAACCCGCATCCCGCGCGCGAAAATGCCTTCTACCCGTCCCTGATAGCTGGCCATCAGCGGCTGTTCGACCATTGGCGTTGCGGTTGTGACGCCTGGGGTCTGTTTGGCTTGCTCTACTACGTTGCGCCAATCGCCGAGGCGGCCATTATAGCCCTGAACCACGGCGTGACCGTTCAGCCCCACGATTTTATCGAAAAGTTCAGCGCGAAACCCGTTCATCACGCTCATCACGACAATCAACGCAGCCACCCCGAGCATTACCGCAAAAAGGCTGATTGCAGCGACGAGGGCAATAAATCCTTCGCCCCGGCCCGGCCACAGATAGCGTTTCGCAATCATGCGCTCATGGGCAGCCAGCAGCATGATCGCGCCCCTAGCGGGCGTCGGATAGCGTGGCAAGGCGCGTTGCAAAGACCGGCAAACCCGATGTTTCAGCGGTGTGGCAATATAAACACAGTATGAACCAAATCGCATGAGGGGGGTGATTAACCCGATGACAAATCAACCTGTTTTGCCTAGCCATGTTGGTGCTGAAGCGTGCAATGCCACGGTTCGGGGAGGAGCCGGAAGCTCTGCGGAAAGCCAAACAGGCAACTGCATCGAGTCCTGGCTCGAATAAGGGGGTTGGCGTTATTCGTCACGCGGGTGCCTGGATCGCAAATGGCGGTCCGGGCACTTCGCGTATTTGGCGCGCGGAACAAAATCTTGTTTCCTCACCCTTGTATTATTGCGTCATTAATTTGCTGTTGCTAAGGCCAGACCATGTTGAACGATACCAGTTCGGTGATGCGTCTGCTTGAAACGCGGCGCTCTTGCAAACCGCGTGACATGATCGAGCCGGGCCCGTCCGCAGCCGAGCTAGAACGGATCATCGCAGCCGGGATGCGGGTTCCTGATCACGGAAAATTGGCACCATGGCTGTTTCACATCGTAGACCGCGATCAACGCGATGGTTTTGCCCGGTTAATGCGCGACGGCGCGTTCAAACGACCTGACGACATGACCGATTTCGATCATGATGCGATCAACCAGTTCGCGCATCAGGCACCAACGCTGGTCGTCGTCGCCTCGCTGACGCAGCGGCACGAAAAAATCCCGATATGGGAACAGCAGCTATCTTCCGGCGCGGCCTGTATGCAGATGCTCAACGCCGCAACCGCGCTTGGCTATGTTGGGTGCTGGCTGACCGGCTGGTCGGCCTATTCGCATAAGGTGATAAAAGCGTTCGTGCCCGAAACGGGGATGATCGCTGGTTTCATGTTTTTTGGCAGTCCATCGAAAGAATTGCGCGAACGCCCCCGGCCCGAGTTGCCGCAAGTGATCCGCCATTGGCGGTATGAAGATGCTTTGACGAAGACGTCTGAAAAAAGCGGCTGACAAGCGGCGCGTGTCGCTGTATTAGAGCGGCATGACAGTGAACGAACAGCCTGAGGTGCCGGTTTATCTCCGACTACGCGCGCTTCTTGCCGCCGCAATACTGGAAGGTCGGTACGGCGAAGGGGAACAATTGCCATCGGTGCGTGCCTTTGCTGCCAGTCACGGGGCCAACCCCCTGACGGTCGCCAAGGCGTATCAGGCGTTGCAGGACGATGGTTATGTGGTGGTCCGACGCGGCGTCGGCATGTTCGTGGCAGATGGCGCAACCGAACGACTGCGCGTACAGGAACGCGACACGTTTCTGACCAAGGTCTGGCCGAAAATGCGCGCCCATATTGAGCG
Source organism: Sphingomonadales bacterium (assembly GCA_031425075.1). GTDB lineage: Bacteria > Pseudomonadota > Alphaproteobacteria > Sphingomonadales > Sphingomonadaceae > Aquisediminimonas. The sequence goes on along the minus strand of JANPIQ010000027.1, from coordinate 3,849 downwards.
GCTAGGCATCGATCCCGATGAACTTGTGATGCGCCAGACAGCCTGATCGATTCGCTTTTGGGATGCGACCGCGCTAGGCACGCGACACGCGTTACACCGTTGGATTTGGATGAATTTGAAGCGCATATTCTCGAGGGTCAAACCTGCCGAGCCTTGGACGGCGCGTGCCCCCGATGGCGTGCGAATTTATGCCGTGGGCGATATCCACGGGCGCCGCGATCTGCTCGATCAATTACTCGCGCAGATCGAAGCTGACGATGATGCGCGAAGCTCGGCGAACACCCAACTGATTTTTTTGGGCGACCTTGCCGATCGCGGCGATGATTCCCGTGGCGTCATCGATCGGTTGATGACACTCGGTGCTGCCAGCAACGATGTGCACTTTATCTTCGGCAATCACGAAGAATTGTTGATGCGTGCATGGGAAGGCGATCCGAGGGCTGCGGGCGTATTCAATCGCAACGGTGGGCGTGACACGATGCTGAGCTATGGGGTTGATCCCGATCGTTACGACGATGCGACGCCCGAGCAGATCGTCGATATCATCCGCACGACGATTCCGCCGAGCCATATCGAGTTCCTGCGCAGTTTTCGCGACTGGATCGTTGCCGGCGACTATCTGTTCGTCCATGCGGGAATCCGCCCCGGCGTTCCGATTGACCAGCAGGATCTGGCCGATCTCCGCTGGATCAGGGGCGAATTCACCGGTTTCGAAGGTGCACACGATCAAATGGTGATCCACGGCCACTCGATCACCGAGCATGTCGACGATCAGCCCAACCGGATCGGCATCGACACTGGTGCTTTTGCAACCGGGCGGCTGACCGCCATCGGGATAGAAGGTTCCAAACGCTGGTTTCTGCAAACCGGGCGCTAAAGATTTTCGGAGACGCACTCGGGAAGGCGGCAATGCCTGACCCCATTTTCGGTTTGGACCAGCGGGCGTTCGATCATGACAAGATCCGGCACCATGGCATCGAGAATTGTCGTATCGTCCGCGCGCATCAAAACGCGGTATTCGACATCGGTGTTGCGCGTGCGAAGCCCTTCGCGTGTCATTTCCGCACACCGATAAGGCGTGCCCAGCATTTCGCGATCCGGCGGGGTCTTGAGATCCGCCACGATTTCGATCGTGAGATCGGGTGTCGATCTCAATATATCCAGCACGTTGCGTGACGTTCCGCAAGCTGGACTGTGATACATGCGCAAGCGCAGCCGAAACTCCATAGCGTCGCTTTGGTTAACGCTCAACGATTGGGCGCAACCCGAAAACTTCTGAACGACAAATGCTCGCAAAGCGCTGGAAGACGGGCTACCTCCTAAAAATGACGTTCAATCGCAGAGGTCTTATCAAGGCGGCAGTCGGTGTAGGGACGATTATAGCCGTTCCGGCCCGTGCGATTGCGTCTGCCGAACATGCCAATTTGTTCCGACTTGCCAGGCGCGAGCTCGAACGATCGGGCAGCCGTGTCTGGGTCAAGGACAAGGTTGGTATCGCCGATTTTTCCAGGCCGTCGCGCGACCCGCGGTTTTTCATTCTCGACATGCAAAGCGGCAGTGTATCGTCGTTTCTTGTTGCGCATGGTCGCGGTTCGGACCCTGAACACGATGGCTGGCTGAAATCGTTTTCGAATGCGCACGGGTCGCTCGCCACATCGCGTGGTGCTTATCTCACGCGCGGTTGGTATCAAGGCAAATACGGTATGTCTATGCGGCTTTCGGGTCTCGATCCCGACAATAATCTCGCAGAAGATCGCGCGATCGTCCTTCATGGCGCTTGGTATGCCAATCGAGACATGCTCGATCAGTGGGGAAAACTCGGGCGGAGCGAGGGCTGTTTTGCCGTGCCGGAAACGGCGCTGATGGAAGTTATCGGGCGAATGGGGCCCGGACGAATGCTTTTCGCCGACCGGATTTGATCCACAGCATTCGCCGCAGACCCGTCACGATTGCACGCGGTTTGACGCGAAAAAGTCACAGAAATGACTTTTTACTGTCGCAGAATTGACACCTGCGTTTCACATAGATTTGTCACTTCCTGTGCCAGTCGAAACTGCGACTCACTGGGAGTACCTACAATGGCCGACCTCGACCCTACATTTTACACAGACGGTGAAATCGACGTTAACCCCACCGACAATCCAACACTCGAATCAATCGTCGAAGGACGATATTCGCGCCGGGCGGTGATCACGCGAAGCGCCGGGCTGGCGTCGGTTGTGTCAATGGCCGGTTTTCTTGGCGGGTGCGGGGGCGACGACGCAGCGCCGACGTCGACGGCCACGATCACAAGTGCGGGCGTCCAGACCAGTTCAGGCGCGATCGGGCAATTGACCGCAACGGCTGGCGGCGATCCGCTGACGGGCGTTCAATGGACGCAGACCAGCGGGCCTTCGGTTTCACTTGAAAATGCAACAACGTTGAATGCGCGGTTCCTTGCTCCAAGTGTCGCGGCAAACACCCCGATCGGATTCCGCGTGACAGGTGCCGACCCGCGCGGCCTGATCGTGTCATCCGATGTGACGGTTATGGTCGAACCCGGCAAGATCGGGTTCAGCGCGGTGCCGAAAAACCTGGATGATATCGTGACCGTCCCTGCCGGGTATCAAGTCACCATCCTTTATCGCTTCGGCGATCCGATCAACGCAGCAACGCCTGCCTTTGCCAATGACGGAACCGATACCAACATCGGCAGCCGTTCTGGCGATCAGCACGATGGCATGTATTATTTCGGGCTCGCAGCCACCGGAACGACGCCCGATCGCACCAACAGCACTCGTGGCGTACTGTGCGTCAACCACGAGAATATCGTGCAACGCTATCTGCATCCCAATGGTCCAAGCCCGTCGCCGCGCCCGGCTGGCGAGGTCATCAAGGAAATCGAAGCGCACGGCGTCAGCGTTATCGAAGTTGCGCGTGGGACCACCGGCGTCTGGGCATATAACCAGTCGTCGCCGCTCAACCGCCGGGTCACGCCACTCACGCCAACGCAAATCAGCGGCCCTGCTCGCGGCAATGCGTTGCTGCGCACGGCATTCTCGCCCGATGGAACCGCAGGCCGCGGGACATTGAACAACTGCGCATTGGGTTTCACGCCGTGGGGGACTTACATCACATGCGAAGAAAACTGGTCAGGCTATCATCGCCGAGATGCATCCGATCTGACTGCGCGTAGTGCCAAGGCGCAAGCCGGCCTTATGCGATATGGCCGCGGAGGCGCCAGCGGTGGAAACTATGCTTGGACAACCGCAACGCCAGTCGACGCCGGCGATACCCGCTTTGCCAAGTTCAACATTACAACCAATCCGACCGCACCCGCTGACGGCACGGGCGATTTCCGGCACGAAATCAACCAGTTCGGCTATGCGGTGGAAATCGATCCGTACGACCCGACCGCCGTCCCACGCAAGCGGACCGCGTTGGGACGGATGGCGATGGAAGGCTGCTGGCCCGGGCTGTTTGTATCCGGCGTCAAGCCTGCATGGTATATGGGTGACGATTCTGGCGGGGAATATCTCTACAAATTCGTCTCGGACACTGCTTGGGCGCCCGCCGATGCAAATGCCCCCAACCGCATCGCAACCGGCGACAAATATCTCGACGCCGGAACGCTTTACGCCGCAAGGTTCAATGCCGATGGGTCTGGCCAGTGGTTGCCCCTTGTGTTTGGTCAGGGGAATGTCACTGCAGCCTATGCGCCCTACGCCTTTGCCGATCAGGGCGATGTTCTGATCCATGCGCGGCATGCCGCCGATGCGCAGGGTGCCACCCGCATGGATCGCCCCGAATGGACCGCAGTCAATCCAGGCACCGGCGAAGTCTATCTGACGCTGACGAACGGTCCCAACC